>NZ_JBGLYN010000004.1:0-126876 GCF_047304045.1 Variovorax sp. Varisp85 | reverse complement strand
CCCCAGCACCCCGCCGAGCAGGCCGGTCATGGCGATGCCGATGCCCGGCCCGGTGTAGATCACCCCGGCCAGCGTTGGCGCGTTCGTTTCCGACAGGCGGCGCAACCCCCAGCCCGAGGCAAAGACAAAAACCCAGGCGCTCATCACGCCCGCCGCCGTACGCAGCACGCCCCAGCTGGTAAAGCTGTGCAGCAACCCCATGCCGATCAGCAGGGCCGCCGTGGCCGCCAATCCGCCGCGCACCATGCTCGAAGCCTTGATGCCGATGGCCGCGCAGCTCAGCGCGCCGAGGAAATAGCCCAGGTAGTTGAGCGACGCCAGCACCCCGCCCGCCGCCAGCTCCAGCTTTCCCTCGTGCAGCATGATGGGCAGCATGGGCGTGAAGGCGAAGCGCCCCAGGCCCATCGCCACCGCAAGGGTGACCATGCAGGCCAGCGCCGCGCGCCAGGCGCCGCGCCGGTCGCGTCCGATTTCCGACATTTCCTGCAATCTCCGTTTATTCCAGTAGCGCGGCGGCCACCAGCTTTTTTGTGTAGGGGTGATCGGGCGCGTCGAGCACTCGCTCGACCGGCCCGGTTTCGAGAATGGCACCGTCCTTCATCACGATGACGTGGTGCGCCATGGCACGGATCACCTCCACGTCGTGCGTGATCAGCAGATAGCTCAGCCCCCGCTCGCGCTGCAGGCGCTGCAGCAGGCTCAGCACCTGCTTCTGGATCGTCACGTCGAGCGCGCTGGTCGGCTCGTCGAGCACCAACAGTTGCGGATCGACGATCAGCGCGCGGGCGATCGCCAGGCGCTGCCGCTGGCCGCCCGAGAACTCGTGCGGATAGCGGTCGAGCAGCGAGGGGAACTGGGCCTCCGTCAGCCCGACGTCGGCCAGTGCGGCGAGCGCGCGGGCGCGGCGCGCTCCGATGTCGAGTTCGGGTGCATGCACGCGCAACCCCTCGCCCACGATCTGCTCCACCGTCATGCGCGGCGACAGCGAAGAGAACGGGTCCTGGAACACCACCTGCATGACGCGGCGCAAGCCGAGATCGGAGGCGCGATCGACCGCCCAGCCCTTGCCCGCGACCTCCAGTGCACCCTGGTGCTTCAAGAGCCCCAGCGCCGCCAGCGCAAGCGTCGACTTGCCTGAACCCGATTCACCCACCACGCCCAGCGTCTCGCCCGGCACGATGCGGAAATCCGCGCCCTGCACCGCCACGAACTCGCCCTTTCGGAACCAGCCGGCGATGCCGGGCCTCGGCACAGGGTAGATCACGCGCAGGGCCTTCGCCTCGATCACGGGCGTTGCGTCGGCACGCGCGGCAACGGCCGCCACATTGCGCTGCGGATGGCTGTCGATCAGCTTGCGCGTATAGGGATGCTGCGGGGCATCGAACACCGGCGCCACGGCGCCATGCTCGACGACGTGGCCGTTCTCCATGACCACCACGCGATCGGCGAAACGACGCACCAGGTTCAGGTCGTGCGTGATGAGCAGCACGGCCATGCCGTACTTGCGCTGCAGATCGGCCAGCAGTTCCAGGATCTGCGCGCGCACCGTGACGTCGAGCGCGGTGGTCGGTTCGTCGGCCAGCAGCAGGCGCGGCTTGCAGGCGAGCGCCATCGCGATCATCGCGCGCTGGCGCTGGCCGCCCGAGAGCTGGTGCGGAAACGCCCTCGCCCGTCGCGCCGGCTCGGGAATACCGGTATCGGCCAGCAACTGGACAGCGGCCGCCTGCGCGGCGCGAGCCGACAGACTCTCATGCAGTTCGAGCACCTCCGCGATCTGGTCGCCGACGCTGTAGAGCGCATTCAGCGCGGTCATCGGCTCCTGGAAGATCATTGCGATCTCCTTGCCGCGGATGCCGTGCAGTTGGCGCTCCGGAATCGACAGCAGGTCGCGCACGCCTTGCGGCGCTGCGTCACCGAAGAGCCTTGCGACGCCGGTGACATCGGCGTTCTGCACCAGCCGCAGCAGCGACAGCGCCGTGACCGTCTTGCCCGAGCCCGACTCGCCGACCAGCGCGAGCTTTTCGCCGGCGGCCATCTGGAAGTCGATGCCGTGCACGACCTCCTTGCCGCCGAACGCGACACGCAGGCCTTTCACGTCCAGCAGGGCCTGCTTGAGTTGCGGATCGTTCATCATTTGTCGGCCTTGCGCGGATCGAGTGCGTCGCGCAGCGCGTCGCCCATGAATGTCAGCAGCATCAGGGTAACGACGAGCACGCCGAAGGTCGATATCGAGATCCACCAGGCATCGATGTTGGCCTTGCCCTGGCTGAGCAGCTCGCCGAGCGACGGCGTGCCCGGCGGCACGCCCAAGCCCAGGAAGTCGAGCGAGGTCAGCGCCAGGATGGCCGCGCTCATGCGAAACGGCAGGAAAGTGACGACCGGCACCATGCTGTTGGGCAGGATGTGGCGCCACATGATCTGCAGGTTGCCGACGCCCAGAGCGCGCGCGGCGCGCACATAGTCCATCTGGCGGTTGCGCAGGAACTCCGCGCGCACGTAATCGGCCAGGCCCATCCAACCGAACAGGCTCAGCAGAATGAGCAGCAGTGCCACGCTGGGAGCGAAGATCGCGCTGAAGATGATCAGCAGGTACAACTCCGGCATGGAGCCCCAGATTTCGATGAAACGCTGGAACGCGAGGTCGGTCTTGCCGGCGAAGTAACCCTGCACGGCACCGGCGACCACGCCCAGCACCGTGCCGATGGCGGTGAGCGCCAGGCCGAACAGCACGCTCACGCGGAAACCATAGATGAGCTGCGCCAGCAAGTCGCGGCCTCGGTCATCGGTGCCGAAGAAGTTCTCGGCCGATGGCACCGCCGGATTTGGCTGCGACGCAAAGTAGTTCAATGTGCGTGGACCGTAGCGGTTTGGCGCGTAGATCGCCCAGTTGGAGCCATCGGTGATGCGCTTGCGGATGAAGGGATCGAGGTAGTCGGCAGGCGTCTCGAAGTCGCCACCGAAGGTTTTCTCGGAATAGTCGCGCAGCACGGGGAAATAGGTCTGGCCCTCGTAGCGAACAACCAGCGGCTTGTCGGTCGACAGGACTTCGGCGAACAGACTCAGCACGACAAGGATCGAGAAAACGACCAGGCTCCAGAACCCCAGCGGATTGCGGCGAAAGCGGCGCCAGGCACGACGACCCGGGCTCACGGAAACAACAGTGGCGCTAATCAAACTTGACCCTCGGATCGACCCAGACGTAGCAGAGATCTGAAATCAGCTTGGTGACCAGACCGATCAACGTGAACAGATAGAGCGTGCCCAGCACGACCGGATAGTCGCGCCGGATCACGCTCTCGTAGCTCAGCAGGCCCAGCCCGTCGAGCGTGAATAGCGTCTCGATCAACAGCGAGCCCGTAAAGAATGCGCCGATGAAGGCCGACGGAAAGCCCGTGATGATCGGGATCAGCGCATTCCGGAACACGTGCTTCCAGAGCACCTGACGCTCCGACAGGCCCTTGGCGCGCGCCGTCAGCACGTATTGCTTGCGAATCTCTTCGAGGAAGGAATTCTTCGTCAACATTGCAGTGACCGCAAAGCTGCCGAGCACCATCGAGGTCACGGGCAACGCGATGTGCCAGAGATAGTCGACGATGCGTGCGCCCCAGTTCATGCTCTCCCAGTTGGGTGAGGTGAGCCCGCGCAGGGGAAACCATTGCAGTTGCCCGCCGAAGATCACGAGCAGCGCCACGCCCAGCACGAAACCCGGGATGGCATAACCGATCAGCACGATCAACGTGGTGACGAAGTCGAAACGCGATCCGGCGCGCACCGCCTTGGCCACACCCAGTGGCACCGCGATCAGGTAGCTGATGAAGAAGGTCCAGAGCCCGAGGCTGATCGACACCGGCATCTTCTCCTTCACGAGCTGCCACACGTCCTTGCGCTGATAGAAGCTGGTGCCCAGATCGAAGCGCGCGAACGACTTCAGCATGGTCCACAGGCGCTCGTGCGCGGGCTTGTCGAAGCCGTAGAGCTTCTTGATCTCCTCGATGCGCTGCGCGTCGAGGCCCTGCCGGCCGCGGTATCCAGCACCGCTCGAAGCAGCACGCTCGCCGCCCGAGTCGCGCCCCTGCAATTGCGCCACCATCTGCTCGACCGGACCACCCGGCACGAACTGGATCACGCCGAAGGTGATGATGAGCACGCCCAGCAGCGTCGGGATCATCAGCAGCAGGCGCTTGAGGATGTAGCTGAACATTCGGCTTTTTGGTTCCGTGTGGCGGGGCTACTTGTTGGCGGGCGACGCCCACCACGTGGAAAGCGCCCAGTCGCCGACATCGTAGTACGGCGGAATGGTCGGCGGCAGCCCGAACGGCGCCGGTCGGTAGCCGACCAGGAAAGCGCTGCCGTAATACTGGGGAATGGAGTAATAGCCATGGGACAGCACACGGTCGAGCACGCGCATCGCCGTGGCCAGCTCGGGTCGCGTGGTAGCGGCGAGCACCTTGCCGATCACTGCATCGACGGCAGAATCCGCAATACCCCAGACATTGGCCGAACCCGGTGTTTCGGCAGATTTCGCCCCGAACAGCTCGAGCAGTTCACCTCCCGGCGCTGTATTGCCGGGCAAGCGCGACGACGTCATCTCGAAGTCGAAGGTTTGCATACGCTGCTGCGCCAATGAAAAGTCGACCGTGCGAAACGTCATCTCGATGCCGAGCTTGCGCAGCGTGGCCTGCAGGGGCGTCACGACGCGGATCAGGCCCGGCTGGTCGTTCAGGAACTCGATGGTGAAGGCCTCGCCCTTCGCGTTGCGCAACGCGCCATCGCGATAGGTCCATCCGGCTTGCTCCAGCAGCGCACGAGCCCGGCGCAGGTTCTCGCGCAGGCTGCCCGGCGGCGCGGTGCTCGGCGGGATCGGGGCCGCCCCAAACACTTCGGGTCTGAGCTTGCCGCGCAGCGGCTCCATGAGCGCCAGCTCATCCGGCTTGGGCAGTCCTTCGGCGTGGAACTCACTGTTGGGGAAGTAGCCCTGCACGCGGGTGTAGATGCCATAGAACAGCTGTTTGTTGAGCCATTCGAAGTCGAACGCGAGGCCGATGGCCTGACGCACGCGCGGGTCCTTGAACTTGTCCTTGCGGATATTGAAGACGTAGCCCTGAAAGTCGCCTGGATTGTGGTTCTCGAAGGCACGCTTGACGATCTCACCGCTGTCGAACTGCTTGCCCTTGTATTGGCGCGCCCAGTTGCGCGAAGTGAATTCGCGCATGAAATCGAACTCGCCCGCCTTCAGGCCCTCGAAGCGCGCGGTCTCGTCGAGGTAGACCTTGTAGGTCACGCGATCGAAGTTGTAGAGGCCCTTGCGCACGGGCAGGTCGGCGCCCCAGTAGTCGGCGCGGCGCACATAGGTGATATCGCGCCCCATGCGATCGCTGGCAGGTTTGTAGGGGCCCGAGCCGATGGGGACCTCGGTGATGATCTGGTCGAAAGGCTTGCCGCCACCCCAGTTGCGGCTGAACACCGCCATGCCGCCGACGACCAACGGCAACTCGCGGTTGGGGCTCGCGAAATCGAAGCGCACCGTGCGATCGCCGATGGCCGTGGCCTTTTTGACCTCTGCGTAGATGGTGCGGTATTGCGGCGAAGCGAGCGGGCCATTCAGTGTGTTGAACGAATACACCACGTCGGCCGCAAGCACCGAGGAGCCGTCGTTGAAGCGTGCCTTGGGATTGATGCGAAACGTGGCCGAGAGCCGGTCCGGTGCCACCTCGACGTCCTCGGCCAGAAGTCCGTAGGCGGTCGTCGGTTCTTCGGAATTGCCCGTCAGCAGACTTTCGATCATCAAGGACCCGACGCCCGAGGGCGAGGTCCCACGCAGCGTAAAGGGATTGAACTTATCGAAGTTGGTGGGCCGGGTGGGCGGCACCAGCCGCATTTCGCCGCCCTTGGGAGCGTCGGGGTTCACATAGTCGAAGTGAGTGAAACCCGGGGGATATTTGATGTCGCCAAATTGGGCGTACGCATGCGCGGCCCACGAGGGAGCCGCCGAGAGAGCCAACACAACCGGAAGCAGCCAACCTCGCATGCGAGAATTCTGCCCAAGATTTTCACGAGGCAACTTCATGGGCTTTCTTTCCGGCAAAAAACTGTTGATCACCGGCGTGTTGAGCAATCGCTCCATTGCATATGGCATTGCCAAGGCCTGCCATGAGCAGGGCGCGGAACTCGCCTTCAGCTATGTCGGCGAGCGATTCAAGGACCGTATCACCGAATATGCCGCAGACTTCGGCTCGAAGCTGATTTTCGATTGCGACGTGGGCGACGACGCGCAGATCGACAAGCTCTTCGCCGACCTCGCACAGACCTGGCCGAAGTTCGACGGCTTCGTGCACAGCATCGGCTTCGCGCCGCGCGAGTCCATCGCGGGCGACTTCCTCGACGGGCTCTCGCGCGAAGGCTTCAAGATCGCGCACGACATCAGTGCGTACAGCTTTCCGGCCATGGCCAAGTCGGCCCTGCCCTACCTCAACGACAAGTCGGCCCTGCTCACGCTGACCTACCTGGGCGCCGAACGCGCGCTGCCCAACTACAACACCATGGGCCTGGCCAAGGCCTCGCTCGAAGCCTCGGTGCGCTACACCGCCGCCTCGCTCGGCCCGAAGGGCATGCGCGTCAACGGTATCAGCGCGGGCCCCATCAAGACGCTGGCGGCCAGCGGGATCAAGGGCTTCGGCAAGATGCTGGCGGCGGTAGCCGACGCCTCGCCGATCCGCCGCAACGTGACCATCGAGGAAGTCGGCAACGTGGCCGCCTTCCTGCTGAGCGACCTGGCCAGCGGCGTGACTGCCGAGATCACCTATGTGGACGGCGGCTTCAGCAACGTCGTCGGAGGGATGGCCGAGTAGTCCTGCGCCAAACCCCGGCACGGCTGCCAAACGGCCGTGCTGCGCAACCCATTTCACACATCGTGCTGAATCGACGCTCCTTGCTGCTTGCCGTTTTCGGCGTGATCGTCGCGCCCTCCGCATTCGCGCGCGAGGCAGCGCCCTCGCTGATGCTGGCCGACGTCTACCGCCCCGGCATGTCGCTGAACGACTACTGGGTCAGCGAGAAGTACGACGGCGTGTGCGGCTACTGGGACGGCAAGCAGCTCTGGACGCGCGGCGGCGAGCGGATCATGGCGCCCGCATGGTTCACCGCCCCGCTGCCCAGGCAACCGCTCGACGGCGAGCTGTGGGCCGGACGCGGCCGCTTCGCCCATGCGATGTCGACAGTGCGCAGCCAGACGCCCAACGATGTCGCATGGCACGAGATGCGCTTCATGGTGTTCGACCTGCCCGCCCAGGGCGGCGACTTCACGACGCGGCTGGCCGCGCTGCGCAACCTGCTTCCCATCACCGACGCTCCCTGGGTGGTGCCGGTGCCGCAGCAGCGCGCGACCACGCATGCAGAGCTGCAGGCGCTGCTCGACAAGACAATCAAGATGGGCGGAGAGGGGTTGATGCTCCACCGCGGCAGTTCCCAGTACCGCGGAGAGCGCAACAGCGACCTGCTGAAGGTCAAGCCCTATGAAGACGCCGAGGCCCGCGTGATCGAGCACGTGGCCGGCAAGGGCCGGCACAGCGCCCGGCTCGGCGCACTGGTGGTCGAGACGTCAGACGGCAAGCGCTTCAAGCTCGGCACCGGACTGACCGATGCCGAACGGGAGAACCCACCCGCCATCGGCAGTTGGGTGACCTACCGCTACAACGGCACCACCGCCAAGGGCCTGCCCCGCTTCGCGCGCTTCATGCGCGTTCGCGAGGGCTGACCACCCCTCGAACGACTTCGGCCGCGGCCTACTTCGCTTCCTTGACGCAGTCCGCGTAGTAGCGCTTCTTGCCCGTCTCGTCGATGCGCGCCACGAGGCCGTGGATGTCGGTCTCGAAGCCCGGGCACTGCGTATTGAACTCGCGCGAGAACTTGAGGTAGTCGACGATCTTCTTGTTGAACACTTCGCCAGGAATCAGCAGCGGAATGCCCGGCGGGTACGGCGTGATCAAGCTGGTGGTGATTCGGCCTTCGAGCTCGTCGATCTCCACGCGCTCGGTCTTGCGGTGCGCGATGTGGGCGAAGGCGTCGCTGGGCTTCATGGCCGGCGTCAGGTCGCTCAGGTACATCTCGGTCGTGAGGCGCGCCACGTCGAAACGCGCGTACAGCTGGTGGATGTGCTGGCACAGGTCGCGCAGGCCGAGGCGTTCGTAGCCCGGGTGCTGCTGGCAGAACTCGGGCAGGATGCGCCACATCGGCTGGTTGCGCGCGTAGTCGTCCTTGAACTGCTGCAACGCCGTGAGCAACGTGTTCCAGCGGCCCTTGGTGATGCCGATGGTGAACATGATGAAGAAGCTGTAGAGGCCCGTCTTCTCCACGATCACACCGTGCTCGGCGAGGAACTTGGTCACCACGCTCGCGGGAATGCCGGTCTCGGCGAAGTTGCCTTCGAGGTCGAGGCCCGGCGTGACGATGGTCGACTTGATCGGGTCGAGCATGTTGAAGCCGTCGGCCAGCTCGCCGAATCCGTGCCAGTTGCGCGGCGACTTCTTGTTCTTCGGCTTGCCGCTCTTCTCCCCCTGCATGATCCAGTCTTCTGCGCGGCCGATGCCCTCGTCGACGAGCTTCTCTGGGCCCCAGACCTTGAACCACCACTCGTCCTTGCCGAACTCTTCTTCCACCTTGCGCATGGCGCGGCGGAAGTCCAGCGCTTCGAGGATGCTCTCTTCCACCAGCGCGGTGCCACCGGGCGGCTCCATCATGGCGGCTGCCACGTCGCAGCTCGCGATGATCGCGTACTGCGGGCTGGTCGACGAGTGCATCAGGTAGGCCTCGTTGAACAGGTCGCGGTCGAGCTGGCGGTTTTGCGAGTCCTGCACCAGCACGTGGCTGGCCTGGCTGATGCCGGCCAGCAGCTTGTGGGTGGATTGCGTAGCGAACACCAGCGATTCCTTCGGCCGCACGCGGCGCTTGCCCATCGCGTGGTAGGCACCATAGAACGGGTGGAAGGCCGCGTGCGGCAGCCACGCTTCGTCGAAATGCAGCGTGTCGACGTAGCCGTCGAGCATGTTCTTGATGGTCTCGGTGTTGTAGATCACGCCGTCGTAGGTCGATTGCGTGAGCGTCATCACGCGCGGCTTGACCTTGTCGGCGTCCACGTCGGCCAGCAGCGGATTGGCCTTGATCTTGGCCTTGATGGCGCTCTGCTCGAACTCGCTCTTCGGAATGGGGCCGATGATGCCGAAGTGGTTGCGCGTGGGCTTCATGAACACCGGGATCGCGCCGGTCATGATGATCGCGTGCAGGATCGACTTGTGGCAGTTGCGGTCGACCACCACCACGTCGCCCGGGGCCACCGTGTGGTGCCACACCATCTTGTTGCTGGTGCTGGTGCCGTTGGTCACGAAGAAGCAGTGGTCGGCATTGAAGATGCGCGCCGCGTTGCGCTCGCTGGCCGCCACCGGGCCAGTGTGGTCGAGCAGCTGGCCGAGTTCTTCCACCGCGTTGCAGACGTCGGCGCGCAGCATGTTCTCGCCGAAGAACTGGTGAAACATCTGGCCCACCGGGCTCTTCAGGAACGCCACGCCGCCCGAGTGGCCCGGGCAGTGCCACGAGTAGGAGCCGTCTTCCGCGTAGTCGATGAGCGCCTTGAAGAACGGCGGCTGCACGCTCTCGAGGTAGCTCTTGGCCTCGCGGATGATGTGGCGCGCCACGAATTCCGGCGTGTCCTCGAACATGTGGATGAAGCCGTGCAGTTCGCGCAGGATGTCGTTCGGGATGTGGCGCGATGTCTTGGTCTCGCCGTAGATGTAGATCGGCACGTCGGCGTTCTTGCGCCGCACTTCGCCGATGAAGTTGCGCAGGTTCAGCACGGCCGGATCGAGGTCGGGGCCGATGGTGAATTCCTCGTCGTCGATCGACAGGATGAAGGCGCTGGCCCGGCTTTGCTGCTGTGCGAACTGGCTCAGGTCACCGTAGCTCGTGACGCCCAGCACCTCGAAGCCCTCCGTCTCGATGGCCTGCGCGAGCGCGCGGATGCCGAGGCCCGAGGTGTTCTCGGAGCGGAAGTCCTCGTCGATGATGACGATGGGAAAGCGGAATTTCATGAGCGGGGCTCCGGACAGGCAGACAGACAGGCAATGAGGCGAGGCGCGAAGTGTACGGAATTCGGATGACGAATCTGGTCAGGCTCGTGCAAGCCATTCGGGCCCGTCCGGCAAGGCCCATTTCTCCGGCTGCGGCGCAGTACCCCTACCCAGGGCAAGCGCTTGGGGCATATGCCTCAGAATGGCGCGCATCGAACAAGGAAAAGAGGAGTTGAAATGGCGAATTCCACCGTCTGGTGGCTGATTGCGGGGGCCGCCATCGTGGTCGAGTTGCTCTCGGGCACCGTCTACCTTTTGCTGCTGGCCGCAGGCTTTGCAGCCGCGGCGATCTCGGCGCACCTGGGCTTCGGCACCGTCACCCAGCTGATCGTGGCCTCGGTGATCGGCGTGGGGGCCGTGCTCACCTGGTACTCGATCCAGCGCAAGCGCCCTCCTGCCCCGCCCACCGAAGCCAACCGCGACGTGAACCTCGACATCGGCGAGAGCGTGCAGGTCGATGCGTGGAATGCCGATGGCACGGCGACCGTGCGCTACCGCGGCGCGCAGTGGACCGTGATCCAGCGCGCGGGCCGCACGCCGTCGACCGGAGAGCACCGGGTGGTCGAGGTGATCGGCAGCCGGCTGGTCGTCGACAAGGTCTAGTCACAGTCCATAGAACTCAGAAAAAGGAAGCGCACCATGGAATTTTCGGTCCCTCTCATCATCCTGGTCATCGCGATCATCTTCATCAGCCAGTCGGTCAAGTTCGTGCCGCAGCAGAACGCCTGGGTGCGCGAGCGCCTGGGCAAGTACCACGGCACCATGACGCCCGGCCCCAACTTCCTGATTCCGTTCATCGACCGGGTGGCCTACAAGCACAGCCTGAAGGAAATCCCGCTCGACGTGCCGAGCCAGATCTGCATCACGCGCGACAACACGCAGCTGCAGGTCGACGGCATCCTGTACTTCCAGGTGACCGATCCGATGCGCGCGAGCTACGGTTCGTCGAACTACATCGTGGCCGTGACGCAGCTTGCACAGACCTCGCTGCGCAGCGTGATCGGCAAGCTGGAGCTCGACAAGACCTTCGAGGAACGCGACGTCATCAACGCCCAGGTGGTGGCCGCGATCGACGAGGCCGCGCTCAACTGGGGCGTGAAGGTGCTGCGCTATGAAATCAAGGACCTGACGCCGCCGAAGGAAATCTTGCTGGCCATGCAGGCGCAGATCACGGCCGAGCGCGGCAAGCGCGCGCTGATTGCGGCCTCCGAAGGCCGCCGCCAGGAGCAGATCAACATCGCCACCGGCGAACGCGAGGCCTTCATCGCCCGCTCCGAGGGCGAAAAGCAGGCGCAGATCAATAACGCACAGGGTGAAGCCGCCGCGATCACCGCGGTGGCCACCGCAACGGCAGACGCCATCGAACGCGTGGCAGCGGCCATCCGCCAGCCCGGCGGCGAGCAGGCCGTGCAGCTCAAGGTGGCCGAGCGCGCCGTCGATGCCTACGGCAAGGTGGCGGCCGATTCCAAGACCACGCTGATCGTGCCGAGCAACATGACCGAGACCGCCGCGCTCATCGCTTCGGCGATGCGCATGGTCCAGGCAGGCAAGCCGTCGAATCCGGCCTGAACTGACTGCTACAATCGTGGGCTCAGGAGCGGTGGATGAGCGGTTTAAGTCGCACGCCTGGAAAGCGTGTGAGGGTTAATAGCCCTCCGCGGGTTCGAATCCCGCCTGCTCCGCCAGAGATCGATTGTTCGTAACCGTTCACGAACATCAGACAACGCAAGAAGCCCAAGTTGCCACAAGCACTTGGGCTTTTTTGTCGTCCGGCTCACCAAGCAGTGCGTTGCTTTGCAACAACTGGATATCACCTGCCGGATCCTTTCATCTGGCGCTACGATCCGAATGTTTTAGTTTCAAAGCCTGCAAAGGAGCCTCGATGGCTGGACAACGAAAAAACGCGCCGCGCGGCAGGACCCCACTGGACCGCACCCTGGAAAAAAGCGAGCAGGTGGCCGCCGACGTGCAGCGGGCATCGGACAACCTCGCCGTGGTGAACACGGTACTCGAACAGGAGTTGCCCGAAGAAGTGCAGGTCGGCGAAGTGGCACAGGCCATCGAGCACACGAGCCAGCTGGAAGAAAAGCTGGCCAAGTCCGCCGAGAAGCTGGCTGAGGTCAACGCCGCACTGAGCGAGGAGATCGAGAAGCGCCTCGAAGCGGCGGCGGAGCGCGACGAAAGCCAGGCGCTGGCCAAGAAGCTCAAGGCAGAGATCCGCGCCGACGGCGACGACTGACCCCGGATTCGGCCACCGGCACTCCGTCCGTATCCTTTCTCCTACGCCGCGGCAACGCCAGGCACGCTACGCTATTCGTTCTCAAAGCGAAACCACGGCATGGCCCTCATCACGTTCCTCGTCGAGGACAACAAGACCATCAGGGATAACCTGGTCCCGGCACTCGAGGATTTGGTCAATGGCCGTGTGGTCGGCTTCGCCGAAACCGAGACAGAGGCCCTTGCATGGCTCGAGGTGCATCCCGACGACTGGCAGCTCCTGATCGTCGACCTCTTCCTGAAGGAAGGTTCCGGCCTCGGCGTTCTGGGCGGCTGCAGGAACCGCAAGCCCAGCCAACGGGTAGTGGTGCTCAGCAACTACGTGACGGCCGACATACGCGCGCGTTGCATGGCTCTGGGTGCAGACGCGGTGTTCGACAAGTCGCGCGATCTCGACGCTTTCATCGAGTACTGCAACGCCAATCGCCCTTCGGGTCTTGCGCCGCTCTGAACCGCGCCTGAAGCAGCCATGAAAAAAGGGCCCGAGGGCCCTTTTCTCTTTTTGCGAACAACCGTGAAGGTTGCCGCTGCCGAAGCGAATCAGCGCACCACGGCGATCTGCGTGCGCGCACCACCCTTGTAGGTGTACAGCGTCAGGGCGCCGTTCTTGATGTCGCCCTTTTCGTCGAAGGCGATCGGGCCGGTCACGCCCTTGTATTGTGTCTTGCCGACTTCAGGCAGGTACTTGGCCGGGTCGGACGAGCCGGCCTTGACCATGGCTTCGGCCAGCACGTTGACCGCGTCGTACACGTACGGTGCGTAGATCTGCACTTCGACGCCGTTCTTGGTCTTGAACTTGGCCTTGAAGTCTTCCAGCGGCTGCTTGAAGTCGCCGTCCACGCCACCGGCTTCAGCGCACACCACCATTTCTTCGCCGATCGCATCGCCAGCCAGCTTCGGCAGTTCGCCGGTGCACAGGCCGTCGCCGCCCATGAACTTGACGTTCAGGCCGAGCTGCTTGACTTGCTTGAGCATCGGGCCGCCGACGGCGTCCATGCCGCCAAAGAACAGCACGTCGGGCTTGGCAGCCTTGAGCTTGGTCAGGATGGCGTTGAAGTCGGTCGACTTGTCGGTGGTGAACTCGTGGCCCACGATGGTGGCGCCAGCGGCCTTTGCCGACTTCTCGAACTCTTCGGCAACGCCTTGGCCATAGGCCGTGCGGTCGTCGATCACGGCGATGTTCTTGCCCTTGAGCGTTTCGACCGCGTACTTGCCCAGCGTGCCACCGAGCTGCGTGTCGTCGGCCACCACGCGGAACGTGGTCTTGAAGCCTTGGCGCGTGTACTTCGGATTGGTGGCCGAAGGCGAGATCTGCGGAATGCCGGCGTCGCTGTAGAGCTTCGAAGCGGGAATGGTGGTGCCCGAGTTCAGGTGACCCACCACGCCGTTGACCTTCTCGTCGACCAGCTTCTGGGCGACAGCGGTGCCCTGCTTCGGATCGCCAGCGTCGTCTTCGGCGACCAGTTCGAACTTGGCGACCTTGTCGCCGATCTTGAGGCCCTTTGCATTCAGGTCTTCGATGGCCATCTTGGCGCCGAACTCGTTGTCCTTGCCGAGGTGGGCAATGGGACCGCTCGTGGGCGCAACGTGGCCGATCTTGACGAGCAGGGTTTCTCCGGCAGGTGCAGCAGCCGGGGCCGCAGCCGTTGGCGCGGGCGCCGCAGCGGGAGCAGCAGCTTCTTCCTTCTTGCCGCAAGCCACCAGCGTGAGTGCAGCCAGTGCGACCGCAGTCCATTTCAATTGCATGAGAACCTCCAGAACTTGGATGAAAAGAATAATAAACCGGTCGTGTGATCCGGGCGCACAGACCTCGCAAGTTTCGCGCCGCGGACCAGCGGCACCCTCACGCCCTTCCGACCTGCGGCGCAGTTTAGCCGAGGATTCAGGCGCCGGAAGCTGGCGTAGACCCTGTGTTTTCGCTGAGTTCCGCGGCCATTGCCTCGATCACCAACGCACGCAGAACGGCTTCGATTTCATTGCGCAAACGCGGCACCATCGCGTCGAGCTGATGCTGAACGGCAGCTGACACGGTGTCGCTCAAACGCTCTTCCAGAGACAGGTCGACGCGCTGCAACACGCGGTGCAGCAACTGCTCTTCGAGGCTGACGATTTCCGCCTGCGAAAGCTGCACGGCCGGCGGCAATGCCATGACGCTCGCCGGGTCGGGTTGGAGCGCGGCCGCGGCCTGCGGCTCGGGACTCGCGGGCTCCGCCGGAACCTCGAGCACCGTGGTCAGCGTGGGAACGAACCGAGGCGGTGTGCGCAGCGTGCTGGCCATGTCAGGAACTCTTTGCGAAATCGTGTGGCTGGATGGTGTAGCCACGATCGGCATAGTGGCGCCAGCGCGAACGGCCGACCTGGCGATCGTTGGCCTCGTCGCTCACGATGTCGATCATGCGTTCATAGCGCTCGAAGCCTGCAGGCACTTCGAGTCCGAGATTCACCAGCATTTCGCGGTGCGGCAGCGAGGCCGCGTCGGCCCCCTCCGCCGAAAGAACGACGGGCGAACGCGCGACCACATGGGCCGGCGCATCGCCGCGGCAGTGCGCGACGAAGTCCACCGGCGACAGCTGCCAGAGCGCGGCGTCCATGGCATCGAGCGCAAGCGCATCGCCGACGACCACCACGCGCAGGCCGCGTGCATTCACGGCCTTGCGAACCAGCCGGCAGGCGTAGTTCAGCTTGTCGGGCGCGTTGTAGTGAAAGCCGATTTCCGTCACTTCGCCGACCTGGCCTTTTTGGCCGGAGCTGCGGGGGTTTTGGTTTTGCTGGCCTTGCCCGATCCGTCGCCGCCGTTTGCGCGGGTTGTCAGGTACGACACCAGCAGGCCCACCGGCCGGCCGGTCGAGCCCTTGGCCGCACCGCTCTTCCAGGCGGTGCCCGCGATGTCCAGGTGCGCCCAGGCGAAGTCGCCGGCAAAGCGCTGCAGGAACTTGGCGGCGGTGATGGCGCCGCCGGCGCGGCCGGCAATGTTGGCCACGTCGGCAAAGTTGCTCTTGAGGCCTTCGGCATAGTCGTCGTCCAGTGGCAGGCGCCAGCAGCGGTCCTGCGAGGCCTCGCCGGCAGCTTCGATCGCTGCGGCCAGCGTTTCGTCGCTGGTGAACAGACCGCTGCGCACGCCGCCGAGGGCCACCACGCAGGCGCCCGTCAGGGTCGCTATGTCGATCACGGCCGCCGGATCGAAGCGCTTGGCGTAGGTCAATGCGTCGCAAAGGATGAGCCGGCCCTCGGCATCGGTGTTGAGCACCTCGATGGTCTGGCCGCTCATGCTCGTCACCACGTCGCCCGGCTTCACGGCGCGACCGTCGTTCATGTTCTCGCACGAGGGAATGAGGCCGACGACGTTGATGGCGGGCTGGAGGTCGCCGAGCGCGCGGAAGGTGCCGAGCACACTTGCCGCGCCGCACATGTCGAACTTCATTTCGTCCATTTCGGCCGCGGGCTTGAGCGAGACACCGCCGGTATCGAAGGTGATGCCCTTGCCGACAAGCACCACGGGCGCCTCGTCCTTGGGCGCACCGTGGTAGCGCAGCACGATGAAGCGCAGCGGCTCCGCCGAACCTTGAGCCACGGCCGCGAAGGCACCCATGCCGAGCTTCTCGACTTCTTTCGGGCCCAGCACTTCGCACTTGATGTTCGGCAGCTTGGCCAGCCCCTTGGCGACCTCGGCCAGCAGCGTGGGCGTGGCATGGTTGGCCGGCCGGTTGCCCCATTCCTTGGCCAGTTCGATGCCCTGGACAGCGGCGCGGGCGGTGTCGAAGGCGCCGGTGACGACGGCGGCATCGGCCACGCCGACGATCAGCTGGCGGATGCTGCGGGGCTCGGCCTTCGACTTGGTGGTCGTGTAGACATAGCTGGCGTCGGCCGCCGCCGTGACGGCGCTCGCTACCGCCGCGCCGTCAGCGGGCTGCGCAAAGACGATGGCCACGCGCTTGGGCCCCTGGGCCTTGACCGCGTTGACCGCCGCGATCACCCCGCTGCGCACCGAGGCGGGCTTGCCGTCGCCGATGGCGGCGAGCACCACGCGGGACGCGACCACGTCTTCCGGACGGTAGAGCCCCAGCTGCTTGCCAGCCTTGTCGGGCAGGTCGCCGGCCTTGCGGGCACTGGCGGCGAGCACCGACAACGGGTCTTTGGAGGTGAGCGGAGCGCTGCCCACGAGCACGATCAGGACATCGGATTTCTCGGCTGCAGCCTGGGCGACGGTGAGGGTCTTGAGTTGAAAGTCCATAATCCTTTTTTTCCTCGAACGATGTTATTCCATTCTTCCCTACGCAAGGAGCTGTCCCGCAGCTTCGGAGCAACCCTCGTGGTCCTGGTCACCATCGTGATGACCATGATGCTCATCCGCACCCTGGGGCTCGCGTCCAAGGGCAGTGTGAACCCGCAGGAGGTGTTCCTGGTGATGACTTACACGGTGCTCGGCTACATGCCGACCATCCTGAGCCTGAGCCTGTTCATCGCCATCGTCGGCACCCTCTCGCGCATGTACCGCGACAGCGAGATGGTGATCTGGTTTTCCAGCGGGCGCGGCCTGATCGACTTCGTCAAGCCGCTGTTCCGCTTCGCCTGGCCAGTGCTGATCCTGATCGCGGTGATGGCGCTGGTGGGCTGGCCGTGGGCCAACTCGCAGACCATCGGCATGCGCAAGCAGTACGAGCAGCGCAGCGACATCGAGCGCGTGGCGCCGGGTGAGTTCCGCGAATCCGCCGGCCGGGTGCGCGTGTTCTTCATCGACAAGGAGACGGCGGACAACTCCAAGGCCACCAACGTCTTCATCTGGTCGATCGAGCGCAACATGCAGATCACGACCTCGGCGCGCAGCGGCAGCATCGAGAACATCGGCAATTCGCGCTACCTCTTGCTCAACAACGGACAGCGGCTCGAGCAGCCCATTGCCCAGACCGGCCTGAAGATCAGCGAATTCAAGACCTACGGCACCCGGGCTGGCGGCAACAACGGCCTGACCAACGACGCAACGCCGCCGCGCGCGCGCAACACGCTGTCCCTGCTGACCGATCCGAGCGACCCGAGCCGCGGCGAGCTGGCCTGGCGCATCGGGATGCTGCTGACGGCCGTCAACTTCGTGCTGCTGGCGCTGAATGTGTCGAGCGCCAACCCGCGCGTCGGCCGCAGCGGCAACCTGCTACTGGCGCTGTTCGCTTTCGTCGTCTACTACAACATGCTCAACCTGGGGCAGAGCTGGATCAGTTCAGGCAAATACAGCCTGGGTGGCTTCATGGTGCTGCTGCATGGCGGCGTGCTGCTGATCAACCTGGCATGGCTCGGCATACGCCAGAACAACTGGGGACGGCCGGGCAAGCCACGTCCGTCCGCCGCCGCGCTGCCTACACCCAAGATCGAACCCACGTGAAAACGATAAGACGCCTGATCTACGTGGAGGTGCTGAAGGCCGTGGCGTTCGTGACGCTCGGCTTTCTGAGCCTCTTTTTCTTCTTCGACTTCGTCGACGAACTGCAATCCATCGGCAAGCCGGACAGCCTCAACTACGGGCCGGCGCAGGCGCTGGTCTACGTGACGCTGCTGATTCCGAGCCACCTCTACGAACTGCTGCCGATCACGGTGCTGATCGGCTCCATCTTCGTGATGGCCCGGCTGGCGCAGAGCTCCGAATACACGATCCTGCGCACCAGCGGCCTGGGGCCCTGGCGTGCGCTGCGCACCCTGCTGCTGCTGGGCATCGGTTTCGTCATGCTGACCTTTGCCATCGGCGACTATGTCGCACCGGCGTCGGAGCGCACGGGCCAGCTGCTCAAGGCCAAATACCAGGGCGTCTATTCCCTGGCCGGCAACACGGGCGCCTGGCTCAAGGAAAAACGGGGCAATGTGTCGTTCGCAGTGAACGTGCTGTCGATCGACCGCAAGGGCGCGCTGAAGAGCCCGCGCATCTTCGAGTTCGATGACAACGGCTACATAAGCACCCAGATCGTCGCGGGCTCGGCCCGCATCGACAACGGGCACTGGATGCTCACCGACGTCGAAGAGCAGAAGTACGACACGCGCAGCTCGGCCGACCAGGCCCGCATTGCCACGACCAGGATTCCGCAGCTGAACTGGCCCACCACGCTGACCGCCGAAATGGTGTCGGTCGCGCTCCTGCGCCCCGACCGCATGGGCACGATCGACCTGTTCGACTACATCCGCCACCTCGACGCCAACGGCCAGACCGCGCAGCGCTACGAGATCGAGTTCTGGCGCAAGGTGTTCTATCCGCTCTCGTGCCTGGTGATGGTGGTGCTCGCCCTGCCCTTCGCCTATCTGCACTTCCGCCAGGCCGGCATCACCACCTACGTGTTCGGCGGCGTGATGATCGGCATCAGCTTCTTCCTGCTGAACAACGTGTTCGGCTATCTCGGCAACCTGAGCAACTGGTCGCCATGGCTCACGGCGGCGGCACCGGGAATGATCTATTCGGTGATGTCGTTGACGGCCTTCAGCTGGCTGGTGCTGCGACGATGACCCAGGGCATCGTCCTGCTGGCGCATGGTTCGCGCGACGAACGCTGGCGCCAGCCCATCGAGGCCGTGGCCGAGCGCGTGTGCAGGAACGAGCCCCGCGCCCGCGTAGCCTGCGCCTACATGGAACTGGCAACGCCCGACCTGCCCACGGCGACAGCGGCGCTGATTGCCGGCGGCGCCACCGCCATCCGCGTGGTCCCGCTGTTCCTCGGCATGGGCAAGCACGCGCGCGAAGACCTGCCGCACCAGCTCGAGGCGCTGCGCCAGCGCTGGCCCGACGTTGGCTTCTCGCTCGCCCGCATCGTTGGCGAGGAGCCCGAACTGGTCGATCTCCTGGCCAGAATTGCGGTCAAATCCTGAACATCCGGCAATTTCGATAGATTCCGAAGGCATAATAAATTCCGTAATAAGACGGAATTTGATATGAATCTGCACCAGTTCAAGTTTGTTCAGGAAGCCGTGCGGCGCAACCTGAATCTCACGGAGGCGGCCAAGGCGCTCCACACCTCGCAGCCCGGCGTTTCCAAGGCCATCATCGAGCTCGAGGAAGAACTGGGCGTTGAAATCTTCGCGCGCCATGGCAAGCGCCTGAAGCGCGTGACCGAGCCGGGCCAGCACGTCATCGCCAGCATCGAACTCATCATGCGCGAGGTGGGCAACCTCAAGCGCATCGGCGAGCAGTTCAGCGCGCAGGACAGCGGCACCCTCTCCATCGCCACCACCCACACCCAGGCGCGCTACGTGCTGCCCGTGCCCGTGGCCAACCTGCGCGAGGCGTACCCCAAGGTCAACGTCAGCCTGCACCAGGGCTCGCCCGACCAGGTGGCTCGCATGGTGATCGACGAGATCGCCGAGATCGGCATTGCCACCGAATCGCTCGACGGCTACGCCGAGCTCGTGACCCTGCCCTGCTACGAATGGCAGCACGTGCTGGTGCTGCCCAAGGACCATCCACTGGCCGCCAAGGAGCGCATCTCGCTCGAAGACCTGGCGAGCGAGCCGATCATCACGTATCACCCGTCGTTCACCGGACGCACGCGCATCGACCATGCGTTCGCGCAGAAGAAGCTCACGCCGCGCATCGCGCTCGAAGCCATCGACTCCGACGTGATCAAGACCTACGTGCGCCTCGGGCTGGGCGTGGGCATCGTGGCCGAGATGGCCGTGCGCGACGAATCGAACGCCGACCTCGTGGTGCGCCCGATGGGCCACGTGTTCGGCCAGAATATCGCGCGGGTCGCGTTCAAGCGCAGCGCCTACCTGCGCAACTTCGTCTTCAAGTTCGCCGAGCTGCTGTCCGACCGCCTCGACCGCAACCTGATCGCCAAGGCCCTGAGCGGCCATCAACAAGACTACGAACTATGAGCACAGCTCAATCCCCACGCACGCCCGACATCGCCACCAAGCTGCCGGCTGTAGGCACCACCATCTTCACCGTGATGTCGGCGCTGGCCGCCGAGAAGAATGCGGTCAACCTCGGCCAGGGCTTTCCGGATTTCAACTGCGATCCGAAGCTGCTCGAAGACGTGACGGCCGCCATGGCCGCGGGCCACAACCAGTACCCGCCGATGCCCGGCATCCCGGCGCTGCGCGCAGCGATTGCCGGCAAGATCGCTGCGCTCTACGGCCACGGCTACAGCGCCGCCGACGAAATCACGGTCACCGCGGGTGCGACGCAGGCCATCATCACCGCCATCCTCGCCGTGGTGCGCGCGGGCGACGAGGTGATCGTTCTCGAGCCCTGCTACGACAGCTACGTGCCCAACATCGAACTGGCCGGGGGCAGCGTGGTGCGCGTGCCGCTCGTGCCCGGCACCTTCCGCCCCGATTTCGACAAGATCGCCGCGGCGCTCACTCCGCGCACGCGCGCAATCATCGTGAACACGCCGCACAACCCGAGCGCCACGGTCTGGACCGCGGCCGAGATGCGCAAGCTCGAGGAACTGCTGGCCCCGACCGACGTCCTCGTGATTGCCGACGAGGTCTACGAGCACATGGTCTACGACGGTGCGCGGCACGAAAGCGTGGCGCGCTTTCCGGGCCTGGCGGCACGCAGCTTCATCGTGAGCAGTTTCGGCAAGACCTACCACGTCACCGGCTGGAAGGTCGGCTACGTGGCGGCACCGGCGCCGCTGATGGCCGAGTTCCGCAAGGTGCACCAGTTCAACGTGTTCACCGTCAACACGCCAATGCAGCATGCGCTCGCGCAGTACATGGCCGAGCCGAAGCCCTACCTCGAGCTGCCCGCCTTCTACCAGCGCAAGCGTGACCTGTTCGCGGCCGGCCTGGCCGAGAAGACCCGCTTCAAGCTGCTGCGCAGCGAGGGCAGCTATTTCCAGTGCGTCGACGTCTCGGCGGTGAGCGACCTGTCCGAAGCCGAGTTCTGCCTGTGGCTGACCCGCGAGATCGGTGTTGCGGCGATTCCGCTGTCGGCGTTCTACGGCAATGGCTTCGACCAGCGCGTGGTCCGATTCTGCTTCGCCAAGAAGGACGAAACGCTGGTCGCGGCGCTAGATCGGCTTGCACGACTCTGATCGGCTCGCACGGCTTGAATGCCGACGACACCGGTAGGAAAGCCCTGACCGTCGAAGAAGCGGCTATCCGGCGTGTCTCCGGTCTCCGGACATCGAGCATGAATGCTCGACAACAAGGCCCAGGAGAAACACATGTCCCTCTCGTTCATTCTGCTGATCGTTCTGATCCTGCTGCTGGTAGGTGCGCTGCCGAGCTGGGGCTACAGCCGGAGCTGGGGTTACTGGCCCAGCGGCGGCGTGGGCCTGATCGTGCTGATCCTCGTCATCCTGGTGCTCATGGGACGCATATGACGCTTCCAGACATTTCGCGCATCTGAAAGAAGCCCGCGGCAAGCGGGCTTTTTTTTCGCCATGCTGCCGTCAGGCCTGCAGCTGGGCCCAGGCCTTGTCCAGCCGCTTGACGCTGACCGGCTGCGGCGTGCGCAGCTCCTGCGCGAAGAAGCTCACGCGAAGCTCCTCGAGCAGCCAGCGGAATTCGAGCATGCGCTCGTCCACCACGCCCTTGCGCTCGGCCACCAGCCGCCAATAGCGTTGCTCCTGCGGCCGCAGTTCGGCCAGCTTGGCGGTGTCGCGCGCCGGGTCGCTGCGCAGCTTGTCGAGCCGCAGCACGATGGCCTTGAGATAGCGCGCGAAATGTTGCAGCTGTGTCCACGGCGCGTCGGCAATGAAGCGCTTGCCGACCAGGCGCTGCAGCTGCTGCGCAGCGTCCTGCACGGCTTCGGGCTGGATCCTGGTGTCCTTGATCTTGCGCGCGGCGGCCGCGTACTCGGCCAGGATGGTCGAGGCCAGCCGCGCCACCTCGTTGGCGATCAGCGTGAGCCGGCCCCGCCCCTCTTCCAGGCGGCGCTTGAAGGCGAACTCGTCGGTGGGCAGCGGCTCTTGCAGAAAGGCCCTGTCGATCGCCACATCGATGATCTGCGTGCGCAGCTCCTCGGAGGTACCCAGCGGCATGTAGGCCACGGCCATCTTCTGCAGATCGGGGATGTTCTTCTCGAGGTACTTGAGCGCGTCCTTCAGTTG
The DNA here is from genome assembly GCF_047304045.1 of Variovorax sp. Varisp85. Classification (NCBI taxonomy): domain Bacteria; kingdom Pseudomonadati; phylum Pseudomonadota; class Betaproteobacteria; order Burkholderiales; family Comamonadaceae; genus Variovorax; species Variovorax sp. Varisp85. The sequence continues at coordinate 104,448 of NZ_JBGLYN010000004.1, read as the reverse complement.
CAGCGCAAACAACCGGCGCAGGCCCGCGCGATGCTTCGCGGCGGCCACGGCCGGTTCGTCGAACACCTCGATGGTGACGGCATCGCCCTCGTCACGCAGCGCCGGAAATCCGATCAGCGATTGCGATCCGCGGCGCACTTCCATCAGCTCGGGCAGCTCACCGAAGCTCCAGCCCGTGTAGCGCTGGCCCGCGGGCAGGCTGGGCGCGGCGGGTGCCGGCGCCGCGCTGTTGCCTTTGGCCTGGCCGCCTGCGTCGATGGTGTCGGCGGGCTTTCGCTCGGCGGAAGCCTTCACGTTGAGGCCCGCCAGCGCCTGGAAAGCGCCTCGTGCCTGCGCGCCCAGTTCCGCCTTGAGTGCGCCCAGGTTGCGTCCCATGCCCAGCTGGCGCCCGTGTTCGTCCACGATGCGCAGGTTCATGAACAGGTGCGGCGGCAGCATGTCGAGCTTGAAGTCGGCACGCTTGACGTCGATGCTCGTTGCGTCGCGCACGCGCTTGAGCAGCACGTCGGTCAGCGAGCCGTGGCCGAAAACCTCGGGCGCCGAAAGCTCTTCCGCCAGCTTCGCCGCCGACTCGGGCAGCGGCACCAGCCGCGAGCGCGGGCGCTGCGGCAGGCTCTTGAGCAGCGCCTGGATCTTGTCCTTGAGCATGCCCGTCACCAGCCACTCGCAGCGTTCCTCGCTCACCTGGTTGAGCACGAACAGCGGCACGCTAACGGTGAGGCCGTCCTTCGCGTCGCCGGGCTCGTGCAGGTAGGTCGCAGCACAATCGACGCCGCCCAGCCGCAGCGTGGCCGGAAAAGACTGCGTCGTGATGCCAGCCGCCTGGTGGCGCATCAGTTCATCGCGCGTCAGGAACAAGAGACGTGGCTGCTCCTTCGAGGCATGGCGGTACCAGTTCTCGAAGGTGATGCCGCTGGCCACGTCGGCGGGCAACTGCGCGTCGTAGAAGGCGAAGATCAGTTCGTCGTCGACCAGCACGTCCTGCCGGCGCGACTTGTGCTCCAGCCCTTCGACCTCGCGCACCAGCTTGCGGTTGGCCGTGAGGAACGGGAACTTGCTCTCCCATTGCCCACCGACCAACGCCTCGCGGATGAAGATTTCGCGCGCCGCGACCGGATCGACCTTGGTGAAGTCGACGCGGCGCCCGCTGTATACGACAAGCCCGTACAACGTCGCGCGCTCCAGCGCCGACACCTGCGCGCCCTTCTTCTCCCAGTGCGGGTCGAGCAATTGCTTCTTCAGCAGATGCCCCGCCACCTGTTCGAGCCACTGTGGCTCGATGTTGGCGATGCCGCGCCCGAAGAGCCGCGTGGTCTCGACCAGTTCGGCCGCAACGATCCAGCGGCCGGGCTTCTTCTTCAGATGCGCACCCGGGTGCTTGTAGAACTTGATGCCGCGCGCACCGAGATACGCCTCGTCATCTTCGAGCTTCCAGCCAATGTTGCCGAGCAGGCCCGCGAGCATCGACAGGTGCAGCGGCTCATAGCCAGCGGGCTCGGCGTTGAGGCGCCACTTGTGCTCGGTCACGACTGTGAGCAGCTGCGAGTGGATGTCGCGCCACTCGCGCACACGGCGGATGTTGATGAAGTTCTGGCGCAGCAGCTGCTCGTACTGGCGGTTGCTGAGCTTGTGCGTGTCTCCGTGGCCGCCGCGCGCGTCGGCGATCCACTTCCACAACCGCAGGTAGCCGCTGAACTCGCTCTTCTCGTCGTCGAATTTCGAATGTGCCTGGTCGGCCTGCTGCTGTGCGTCCATCGGGCGGTCGCGCACGTCCTGTACGCTGAGGGCCGAGGCGATGACCAGGACTTCTTCGAGCGCGCCGCGCGATCGGGCTTCCAGGATCATCCGGCCGACGCGCGGGTCGAGCGGCAGCCGCGACAGCTCGGCACCGGTTTGCGTCAGTTCGTTGGCGTCGTCGACCGCGCCGAGTTCGTTGAGCAGTTGGTAGCCATCGGCAATCGCGCGCGGCGATGGTGCCTCGAGGAACGGAAAGCGCGCCACGTCGCCCAGCCGCAGCGACTTCATTCGCAGGATCACGCCCGCGAGCGAGGAACGCAGGATTTCCGGATCGGTGAAGCGCGCCCTGCCTTCGAAATCCTTTTCGTCGTAGAGCCGGATGCAGATGCCGTTCGCCACCCGCCCGCACCGGCCCGCGCGCTGGTTGGCCGCGGCCTGGCTGATCGGCTCGACCAGCAACTGCTCGACCTTGCTGCGAAAGCTGTAGCGCTTGACGCGCGCCGTGCCGGTGTCGATCACGTAGCGGATGCCCGGCACGGTGAGCGAGGTCTCGGCCACGTTGGTGGCCAGCACGATGCGCCGGCCCGTGTGGCCGTCGAATATGCGGTCCTGCTCGGGACCCGACAGGCGCGCGAACAGCGGCAACACCTCGGCGTTGCGCAGCAGCGGCTGGTGACTCAGGTGGCGGCGCAGGTGGTCGGCCGCTTCACGGATCTCGCGCTCGCCGGGCAGGAAAACAAGGATGTCGCCCGCGTTGTGCGGGTCGCGCCAGAGTTCGTCGACACCATCGGCGATCGCATCGTTCAGGTCGTGCTCGCGCGACTCCTCGAACGGGCGGTAGCGCTGCTCCACCGGGAAAGTACGGCCGGAGACATAAATGATCGGCGCCGACCCCTTCCTGGACGCGAAGTGCTGCGCGAAGCGGTCGGCATCGATGGTGGCCGAGGTGACGATCACCTTCAGGTCGGGCCGGCGCGGAAGAATCTCGCGCAGGTAGCCCAGCAGGAAGTCGATGTTCAGCGAGCGCTCGTGGGCCTCGTCGATGATCAGCGTGTCGTAGGCCTTCAGCAGCGGGTCGGTCTGCGTCTCGGCCAGCAGGATGCCGTCGGTCATCAGCTTGACCGAGGCGTCGCGGCTCAACCGGTCCTGAAAGCGCACCTTGAAGCCGACCACGTCGCCCAGCGGCGTCTTCAACTCTTCGGCGATGCGCTTGGCGACCGAGCTCGCAGCAATGCGGCGCGGCTGCGTGTGGCCGATGAGCCGGCCCTTGCCTGGCTCGGCGTTGAGCTTGCCTCGACCCAGCGCCAACGCGATCTTGGGCAGCTGCGTGGTCTTGCCCGAGCCCGTTTCGCCGCAGACGATAACGACCTGGTGCGCCGAGATGGCGGCCATGATTTCGTCGCGCCTGCCCGAGACAGGGAGCGATTCGGGAAATTCGATGCGAAGAGGTGTCGTGGTCGTCAAGGGAAGGCAGTCGTCGGGCTGGCGCGGCGGGCAAACCGTCGATTATCGGTGCGCACGGCAGTTGTTGCAGGGCGCCCACAGTGCGCCGCCCCATGGCAACACGTCGTGTAAATAGTCTTTACTCCGCTGCACCCTCTCGCTACGATCGCGTCCATGTCCTGCCTTGCCCCCACCACCTTGCGCCGTCGCTGCGCAAGCCGTGCGCCCACCGCGCATGGACGGGCCAAGTTGCCTCGCCCGGCCTGAAGCCGCGCCCCCGCGCGCTTCGAGCACAGAAGCGCCGCGACCGCTCCCACAGCGTCTGACTGCCGACTCCTTCGCGCGAAGGAGCGGCCGCTTTTCCGTACCTGTTCGATAAAAAAGAAAAACACCATGTCCAAAGACATCCATTCCCGCCTGCACGCCGAGCTGTCCGAACGCACGCGCCATCTGCAGACCGTCGCCGAGGCGCTGAAGGCCGAACTCTTCGGCATCGATGACATCATCGACCGCGTGATCGATTCGCTGCGCGCCTGGTATGTGCTGCCGCAGCTCATCAGCCGCCCCGTGGTCATCTGCCTCTGGGGCCTGACCGGCACCGGCAAGACGCAGCTCGTGCGCCGCCTGGCCCAGCACCTGGGCTTCTACGACCGATTCATCGAAGTGCAGATGGACGGCTTCAGCCACGGCTCGGGCTATCACAGCCGCGGCTCCATCTCGGCCATGCTGGCCGAATCGGGCATTGCCGAAAGCACGCCCGGCATCCTGGTGCTCGACGAGTTCCAGCGCTTCCGCACCGTCGATGGCAACGGCAACGAGGCCAAAGTCGAGCGCTACCAGGATGTGTGGGCGCTGCTGTCCGACGGCCGCCTGCCGCCCGCGCTGTCGATGCTGGGCGAGATCGAATCGTCGCTCGCGCAGGCCGAGTACGTGCAGGACCGCGACGGCCCGGCCGACAGGAAGAAGGACGACAAGAAGCGCAAGCTGCACCTCTCGCCCTGGGAGGCGCGCGAAGTGAAGCGCTGCCTGAAGCTTTCCGAGACCCTGCTGCAGATCATGGCCTGGAAGCCCGCCGAGGTGCATGCGCGCCTGCGCGCCTTCCGCGACGCGCAGCAAGACTGGGAGACCGACTACAGCAGGCTGCTGGTGTTCGTCTCGGGCAATCTCGACGAGATGTACGCCGAGACGGCCCGCCGCGTCGAGGACTGCGACACCGACGCCGACATCTTCCACACACTGACGAAGAAGCTCTCCGTCATCGACGTGAAGAAGGCGCTGGCCGAGCGTTTCCGCCCCGAGCAGATCGCGCGCCTGGGCAACAACCACGTGATCTACCCGTCGTTCAACCGTGCGACCTACGTGCGCCTGATTCTGTCGATCTGCGACCGCTACGTGGGCGAGATCCAGGAGAGCTCCGGCGTGCGCTTCGTGCTCGACGCGAGCGTGTACGAGCAGATCTACGCCAACGCCGTGTTCCCGGCGCAGGGCACGCGCCCGCTGTTCTCTTCGATCCACGCGATCCTGAGCGCCACGCTGGTCAATGCCGCGCTGTGGGCGCTGGAGCAAGGCGCCGACGGCGGCGAGCCGGTGTGGCTCACGCTGGATGCGGGCGCCTCCTGCATCCAGGCCAAGTACCGCAAGGTGCGCCGCCAGTTCCCGGTGTCGCTGGAGCTGAACCGCCTCAAGCAGCGTTCGAGCGAGGACTTCCGCGCCCTGCTCGCCGTGCACGAGGCCGGCCACGGCGTGGCCTACGGCCTGCTGTTCGGCCGCGCACCGCAGGAGATCAAGATCAACGTCGCCTCGTTCGAGGGCGGCTACAACAGCTACGAGCAGCGCAAGGCCTGGTCGAAGGAGAACCTGCGCGACCGCATCTGCGTGAGCCTCGCGGGCCGTGCCGCCGAGCAACTGGTGTTCGGCGAGCAGGCCTGCACCTCCGGCGCCGTGCAGGACTTCATGCAGGCTACCGCCTGCGCGGCACAGTACGTGCGCCACTTCGCCTTCGGCACGCGCCTGAGCCGCACCGACGTGGCGAACGACCCGGAGGACAACCGCAATACCGACGTCGATGCCACCAACCCCGAGATCGAGGCCCTGCTCGCGCAGGAGCATGCGCGCGCCCTCGCGCTGCTCGACGCGCACACGCCGGCGCTGGTGGTGGTGGTCGACGCGCTGATGCGCGAGGGTTCCATCGCGCCGGCCGAACTGGCGGCAATGCTCGGCCTGCCAACCGCTCCCACCGGAGAGCCGACCGACGCCTATGCGGCGCTGCTGGCGAGCTTCCGCGCCCGCCATGCCGACCTGCTGCCCCCGGCGCAACCAGAGGCCGCCGCGGCAGCCGTTCCCGCCAGCGCGGCCCGCGTGCTGCGGGCGATCGCCTGAATCGCCCGAGTCAGGCAAACGACGCTCCATGAATGCACAATCACGCCCCATGTCCACCGTTTTCAACTTCACCTTCGTGCCCTGGTTCCGCTCGGTCGCGCCCTATATCCACACGCACCGCGGCAAGACTTTCGTGGTCGCCCTGGCGGGCGAGGCGATCGCGGCGGGCAAGCTGCAGAACATCGCGCAGGACTTGGCCCTGATCCAGAGCATGGGCGTGAAGATCGTGCTGGTGCACGGCTTCCGTCCGCAGGTCAACGAGCAGCTCGCAGCCAAGGGCCACGAAGCTAAGTACTCGCACGGCATCCGCATCACCGACGAGGTGGCGCTCGACTCCGCGCAGGAAGCCGCGGGACAGCTGCGCTACGAGATCGAGGCCGCCTTCAGCCAGGGCCTGCCGAACACGCCGATGGCGGGCTCGACGGTGCGGGTGATCTCGGGCAACTTCATCACCGCGCGACCCGTTGGCGTTGTCGACGGGGTGGACTTCAAGCATTCGGGCCTGGTGCGCAAGGTCGACTCGGCCGGCATCCGCCGCACGCTCGATTTCGGTGCGATGGTGCTGATGTCGCCCTTCGGCTTCTCGCCCACGGGCGAGGCCTTCAACCTGACGATGGAAGAGGTGGCCACCAGCGTCGCCATCTCGATCCAGGCCGACAAGCTGATCTTCCTGACCGAGATCCCGGGCATCCGCATCGACAGCGAGTTGCCCGAGAGCGAGGACAACCCGATCGACACCGAGCTGCCGCTGGATGCCGCGGAAAAACTGCTCGCCTCGCTGCCACCGCCGCAGAAGCCGACTGACACGGCTTTCTACCTGCAGCACTGCGTGAAGGCCTGCAAGGCCGGCGTTGAGCGCAACCACATCCTGCCCTTCGCGCTCGACGGCTCGCTGCTGCTCGAGGTGTACGTGCACGATGGCGTCGGCACGATGGTGATCGACGAAAAGCTCGAGAGCCTGCGCGAAGCCTCGGTGGACGACATCGGCGGCATCCTCCAGCTGATCGAGCCCTTCGAGCGCGACGGCACGCTCGTGAAGCGCGACCGCACCGAGATCGAGCGCGACGTGGGCCACTATACGGTGATCGAGCACGACGGCGTGATCTTCGGCTGCGCAGCACTCTACCCATACCCCGAGGCGCGCACCGCCGAGATGGCCGCGCTCACGGTGTCGCCTCAATCGCAGTCGCAGGGCGACGGCGAACGCATCCTCAAGCGTGTCGAACACCGCGCCAAGGCGATGGGCCTGGACAGCATCTTCGTGCTCACCACGCGCACCATGCACTGGTTCCTCAAGCGCGGCTTCCAGCAGGTCAACCCCGACTGGCTGCCCGAGGCGCGCAAGCGCAAGTACAACTGGGACCGCAAGAGCCAGGTGCTGGTCAAGAAGATCTGACCGACTGCTGAAATCCCCGAGAAGGAGACTGCCCCGATGACGCTCGCCACAGCCCTGCTCTTCGCCATCGTGGCCTTCGCCGCCATCGCCACGCCCGGTCCTACCGTCCTGCTGGCGCTCAGCAACGGCTCGCGCCACGGCGTACGGCGAGCCTTGCCGGGCATGCTCGGCGCGGTGCTGTCGGACTTCGTGCTGGTCGGCGCCGTGGCCCTCGGCCTTGGCGCGCTGCTGGCCGCGTCCGAGTTCTGGTTCTCGATGCTGAAGTGGGTCGGCGCGGTGTACCTGGCGTATCTCGGCCTGCGCATGCTGCGCTCCAGGGGCGGCGGCTTCCATCTGCCTGCCGCCGACGGCGCGCCGTCGACCACGGCGGGCGAGAGCAAGCGCATCTTCTTCAAGTCCTTCCTCGTGGCGGTGACCAACCCCAAGGGCTACATCTTCTGCTCGGCGCTGTTGCCGCAGTTCATCGATCCCTCGGCCGCGCAGGCGCCGCAATACTTCGTCATCGCCCTGATCTTCGCGGGCCTGGACATGGCGGTGATGCTGGCCTACGCCTTCGTCGGCGCCCGCGCGATCCGGCTGCTGACCGTATCGGCCACGCGCTGGATCGACCGCGCCTGCGGCGGCATGCTGCTGGCGCTGGCCGGCTCGCTCGCCTTCTACCGGCGCGGCGCGGCCTGACGACGACACCTGTCGCCGGCCAGTAGCCGCTTCGCCAGGAGCGGTAACAGCCGTCACCGATAATCCCGGGCATGAATCCCCTGCTTTCCCGGTTGCAACCCTATCCCTTCGAGCGGCTGAAGCAACTGTTCGCGGGCGTCACGCCCAATCCCGAGTTTTCCGCCATCAGCCTGGGCATCGGCGAACCCAAGCACGCCACGCCGGGCTTCATCAAGGACGCCTTGAGCGCCAGCCTCGGCGCGCTGGCCGCCTATCCCGCGACCGCCGGCGACGTTGCGCTGCGCACCGCCTTCACCGACTGGCTGAAAACCCGCTACAGCCTCGCCCTCGACCCGGCCACGCAGGTGCTGCCCGTCAACGGCTCGCGCGAGGCGCTGTTCTCGCTGGCCCAGACCGTGGTCGACCCAACCGCCTCGCCGCAGCCGGTGGTGATGTCGCCCAACCCGTTCTATCAGATCTACGAGGGCGCGGCCCTGCTCTCGGGCGCCGAGCCGTACTACGTGGCCAGCGTGCCCGCGCGCAATTTCGCGGTCGACTGGGACAGCGTGCCCGACGACGTCTGGGCCCGTACGCAACTGGTGTTCGTCTGCTCGCCGGGCAACCCGACGGGCGCCGTGATGTCGCTGGACGAGTGGAAGAAACTCTTCGCACTGTCCGACCGCCACGGCTTCGTGATCGCCGCCGACGAGTGCTACAGCGAAATCTACTTCCGCGACGAGCCCCCGCTCAGCGGCCTCGAAGCCTCGGTGAAGCTCGGCCGGCCCGACTTCAGAAACCTGATCGCACTGACCTCGCTGTCCAAGCGCAGCAACGTGCCCGGCCTGCGCAGCGGCTTCGTGGCGGGCGACGCGTCCATCATCAAGAAGTTCTTGCTCTACCGCACCTACCACGGCAGCGCCATGAGCGGCACCGTGGCCGCCGCCAGCATCGCGGCCTGGGGTGACGAGTCTCATGTGGTCGATAACCGCGCGCAGTACCGCGCCAAGTTCGCTGCCGTCACGCCGCTGCTCGAACCCGTGCTCGACGTGCGCCTGCCCGACGCCAGTTTCTACCTCTGGGCCGGCGTGCCCGAAGTGTGGGCTGGCGACGACGAAGCCTTCGCCCGCGCGCTCTACGCTCAATACAATGTGACGGTTTTGCCAGGCAGCTATCTGGCGCGCCATACGACATACGGGGCGCACAGCGCCAACCCCGGCCGGGGCCGCATCCGCATGGCGCTGGTGGCCGGAACGGCCGAGTGCGTCGAGGCCGCCGGACGCATCGTCCGCTTCTGCAACGAGGGCACGGACGCCCGCCGCTGATCCGCTTTCCCGCTCCCATTTTTCACCCGAGACCTTCTCCATGACCCAGCAACTGCAACAAATCATCGACGCCGCGTGGGAAGACCGCGCCAACATCTCGCCCTCCGCCTCGTCGGCCGAAGTGCGCGATGCCGTCGAGCACGTCATCACCGAACTCAACAACGGCAAGCTGCGCGTGGCCACCCGTGAAAGCGTCGGCAAGTGGACCGTGCACCAGTGGATCAAGAAGGCCGTGCTGCTGTCGTTCCGCCTGAAGGACAACGAGCAGATGCAGGCCGGTTCGCTCGGCTTCTACGACAAGGTGCCGACCAAGTTCTCGCACCTGTCGGCCAACGAGCTGAAGGAGTCGGGCGTTCGCATCGTGCCGCCGGCCGTGGCCCGCCGCGGCAGCTACATCGCCAAGGGCGCGATCCTGATGCCCTCGTACGTGAACATCGGCGCCTACGTGGGCGAAGGCACCATGGTCGACACCTGGGCCACCGTGGGTTCGTGCGCGCAGATCGGCGCCAACGTGCACCTGTCGGGCGGCGTCGGCATCGGCGGCGTGCTCGAGCCGCTGCAGGCCGGCCCCACCATCATCGAAGACAACTGCTTCATCGGCGCGCGCTCCGAAGTGGTCGAAGGCGTGGTGGTCGAAGAAAACTCGGTGCTGTCGATGGGCGTGTTCATCGGCCAGAGCACCCCGATCTACGACCGCGCCACCGGCGAAACCCACTTCGGCCGCGTGCCCGCGGGCTCGGTCGTCGTGGCCGGCAGCCTGCCCAAGGACAACGGCCGCTACAGCATGTACGCCGCCATCATCGTGAAGAAGGTCGACGCCAAGACGCGTTCCACGACCTCGCTGAACGACCTGCTGCGCGACTGAACGGTCCCAGGACCAATCCCTTTTCCCCTTAGAGAAAACAACAGCACCCGAGGAGAGAGACCGATGAACATGATGGAGCGGATTCTTCGTTTGATGGCCGAGCGCAAGGCCTCCGACATCTACCTCTCGGCCCACTCCCCGGTGCTGATCCGCATCAACGGCATCTGCGTGCCGATCAACGCGCAGGTGCTGCCGGCCACCGCGCCGCTCGCGCTGCTGTCCGAGGTGGTGCCCCCCGCCCGCATCCAGGAGCTGGAAAGCACGGGCGAACTCAACATGGCCGTCGCTCTCGAAGGCGCCGGCAACTACCGCATCAGCGCCATGCGCCAGCGTGGCACCTACGCGGTGGTGGTGCGGCACATCGCCTCGACGATTCCAAGCTTTGCCGACCTGAACCTGCCCGACATCCTCAAGACGCTCATCATGGACAAGCGCGGGCTGATCCTGATGGTGGGCGCCACCGGCGCCGGCAAGACCACCACGCTGGCCTCGATGCTCGACTACCGCAACGAGCACGCCAGCGGCCACATCCTGACGGTGGAGGAACCCATCGAGTTCACCTACACCAACAAGAAATCAGTGGTGAACCAGCGCGACGTGGGCAGCGACACCACCTCGCTGCAGATGGCGCTGAAGAACGCGCTGCGCCAGGCGCCCGACGTGATCCAGATCGGCGAAATCCGCGACCGCGACACCATGACCGCCGCCATCGCCTACGCGCAGTCGGGCCACCTGTGCGTGGCCACGCTGCACGCCAACAACAGCTACCGCGCGCTGAACCGCATCCTGAGCTTCTTCCCGGTCGAAGTTCGGCCCACGCTCCTGGGCGACCTGGGTGGCGCGCTGCGCGCCATCGTTTCGCAGCGCCTGCTGCGCACGCCGACCGGCGGCCGCGTGCCGGCGCTCGAAGTCATGCTCAACACCGCGCTGGTGGCCGAGCTGATCGAAAAGGGCGACTTCTCGGGCGTCAAGGAAGCCATGGAAAAGTCGATGGCCGAAGGCTCGCAGACCTTCGAGGAAGACATCGCCCGCCTCATCACCGAAGAGCGCGTGACCCGCGAGGAAGGCCTGTCGCACGCCGATTCGCCCACCAACCTGATGTGGCGCCTGCAGAACCGCGCCGCGCCCAAGCAGCAGGTGGATGACCGCCACCTGACCGACCAGGTCGACGAACCCACCTTCACCGACATCACGCTCGACGTGAAGTTTTGAACCAAGCCTTTTCCCGATGTCCCGTACGCTCCAGCTCGCCGAACAACTCATCTCGCGCCCCTCCGTCACCCCCGACGATGCGGGCTGCCAACAGATCCTCGGCGAGCGGCTGGCGCCACTGGGCTTCACCCTGGAAACCATCGAGAGCGGCCCGGCCGACTTTCGGGTGACCAACCTCTGGGCGGTGCGCCGTCCCACCAACGCGGCTGCGACCAAAACGCTGGTGTTCGCCGGCCACACCGATGTGGTGCCCACCGGCCCTGTCGAGCAATGGACCAGCCACCCTTTCACCCCCACGCATCGCGACGGCAAGCTCTATGGCCGTGGCGCCTGCGACATGAAGACCTCGGTGGCCGCCTTCGTGACCTCGATCGAGGAATTCCTGAAGGCCGTGCCCGACCCGCAGCTCACGCTCGCGTTGCTGCTCACCAGCGATGAGGAAGGCCCCGGCGTCGACGGCACCGTCATCGTCTGCAACACGCTGGCCGCGCGCGGCGAAGTCATCGACTACTGCATCGTCGGCGAGCCCACGGCGGTGGAGCGCTGCGGCGACATGATCAAGAACGGCCGCCGCGGCACCATGAGCGGCAAGCTCACCGTCAAGGGTGTGCAGGGCCACATCGCCTACCCGCACCTGGCGAAGAACCCCGTGCATTCGGTGGCGCCCGCGCTGGCCGAACTGGTGGCCATCAACACCGCGGGCGGCTGGGACACCGCGAGCAACCCCTACTTCCAGCCCACCAGCTGGCAGATCAGCAATTTCCATTCGGGCACCGGCGCAAGCAACGTGATTCCGGGCAGCGCAGTGATCGACTTCAACTTCCGCTTCTCGACCGAATCGACGCCCGAATCGCTGCAGCAGCGCGTGCACGCCGTGCTCGACGCGCACGGCATCGACTACACGCTGGCCTGGACCGTCGGCGGACTGCCCTTCCTGACGACGCCCGGCGAACTGGTCGCGGCCGTGCAGGGCGCGATCCGCGCAGAGACCGGCATCGAAACCGAGCTGTCGACGAGCGGCGGCACCAGCGACGCGCGCTTCATCGCCAAGATCTGCAGGCAGGTGGTCGAACTCGGCCCGGTGAACGCCAGCATCCACAAGATCGACGAGCACATCGACGTGGCCGAGATCGAGACGCTGAAGAACATCTACCTGCGCACGCTGAAGCAGCTCGATGCTGCACTCGCGGCATGAGCACCGTCATCGAGCTGATCGAGTCGGGCGCCAAGCGGCTCGAGGAAGCCGGCGTGGCTTTTGGCCACGGTACCGCCAACGCCTTCGACGAAGCCGCCTGGCTCGTGCTGTGGCGCCTGAAGCTGCCGCTGGACGACCTCGACAGCGTCGCCGACACGCCCGTGTCACCCGCAGAAGCCGGCAAGGTCACCGCGCTGATCGAAGAACGCATCGCCACGCGCAAGCCCGCCGCCTACCTCACGAAAGAGGCGTGGCTGCAGGGCGTGCCCTTCTACGTGGACGAGCGCGCCATCGTGCCGCGCAGCTTCATCGCCGAGCTGATCGCCGACGGTTCCATCGACTACTGGCTCGGCGAGCACACGCGGCGCGTGCTCGACCTGTGCACTGGCAATGGCAGCCTCGCGGTGCTCGCGGCGCTGACCTATCCGGACGTGACTGTGGATGCGGCCGACCTGTCGGCCGAGGCCCTCGAAGTGGCGGCCATCAACGTCACCCGCCACGAGTTGGACGCGCGCGTCACGCTCATCGAATCGGACGGCCTGGCGAACACGCCCGGCCCGTACGACCTCGTGCTGTGCAACCCACCCTACGTGAACAGCGCCAGCATGGCCGCCCTGCCCGCCGAATACCGTGCCGAGCCCGAGCTCGCACTGGCCGGCGGCACCGACGGCATGGATTTCGTGCGCCAGCTGTTCGCCGGCGCGCCTTCCTGCATGAGCGAGCGCGCCGTGCTGGTGCTGGAAATCGGCAACGAGCGCGACTACTTCGAGGCCGCCTTTCCGCAGCTCGAGGTCGTCTGGCTCGAAACCTCGGCGGGCGAGGACCAGGTCTTGCTGGTCACACGGGAGGCGCTGCTGAAATCGGACTTCCGGACGCAGAAGTAATACAAAACCATTTTTTGGTTTTCCTTTTGCGCTCTCTGCGAAATCTTCGCGTCCTCTGCGTCCGGTAACCCGCATTCGCGGCCCCCTTCAGCCCACCCGGGATAATCCCGGCCTAGGCCCATTTTCATGATCACTCTCAAAAACGTCATTCTTCGCCGCAGCGCCAAGGTTCTGCTCGACGGCGCCACCGTCACCCTCAACCCCGGCGAGAAGGTCGGCCTGGTGGGGCGCAACGGCGCCGGCAAGTCGACCCTTTTCGCCCTGCTCAACGGCACGCTGCACGAAGACGGCGGCGACTTCTCGGTGCCCAAGCACTGGCGCATGGCCCAGGTGGCGCAGAACATGCCCGAGACCGAGGAGTCGGCCACCGACTTCGTGGTGGGCGGCGACACCCGCCTGACCGAGCTGCGCGAGTCGCTGGCCGCCATCGAGGCCGCCTACACCGAGAACCCCGACGACGCCGACATCGGCATGGAGCTGGCCCACGCCTACACCGACCTGGCCGACGCAGGCGAGCACGACGCCGTGCCGCGCGCGCAGGCGCTCATCCTGGGCCTGGGCTTCAAGTCGCACGAGCTCGACGAGCCCGTCAACAGCTTCTCGGGCGGCTGGCGCATGCGCCTGCAGCTGGCCCGCGCCCTGATGTGCCCGAGCGACCTGCTGCTGCTCGACGAACCGACCAACCACCTGGACCTGGACGCCCTCGTCTGGCTCGAAGCCTGGCTGCAGAAGTACCCGGGCACCATGATCGTCATCAGCCACGACCGCGAGTTTCTCGACGCCGTGACCGACGTCACCCTGCACATCGCCAACGCCCAGCTCACGCGTTACGGCGGCAACTACAGCAAGTTCGAGGACATGCGCGCGCTGCAGATGGAGCAGCAGCAAGTGGCCTTCAGCAAGCAGCAGGACAAGATCGCCCACCTGCAGAAGTTCATCGACCGCTTCAAGGCCAAGGCCAGCAAGGCCAAGCAGGCGCAAAGCCGCGTCAAGGCGCTGGAGCGCATGGAAAAGGTGGCGCCGCTCCTGGCCGAGGCCGACTTCACCTTCGAGTTCAAGGAGCCGGGCAACATCCCCAATCCGATGCTGTCGATCAGCAACGCGAGCTTCGGGTACGAGATCGAGAACGAAGCGCCCAAGACCATCCTTCGCGGCGTGAGCCGTTCGGTGCTGGCGGGCCAGCGCATCGGCATCCTGGGCGCCAACGGCCAGGGCAAGTCGACGCTGGTGAAGACCATTGCGCGCGAAATGGGCGCGCTGGCCGGCCAGGTCACCGAAGGCAAGGGCCTGAACATCGGCTACTTCGCGCAGCAGGAACTCGACGTGCTGCGCCCGCAGGACACCCCGCTCGAGCACATGGTGCGCATGGCGCGCGAGCTCGGCAGCAGCGTCAAGGAAGCCACCGGCGAACAGGCCCTGCGCGGCTTCCTCGGCAGCTTCAACTTCAGCGGCGACATGGTCAAGCAGCCCGTGGGCACCATGAGCGGCGGCGAAAAGGCCCGCCTCGTGCTCGCGATGATGGTGTGGCAGCGCCCCAACCTGCTGCTGCTCGACGAGCCCACCAACCACCTGGACCTGGCCACCCGCGAGGCCCTCGCCGTGGCGCTCAACGAGTTCGAAGGCACGCTGATGCTCGTGAGCCACGACCGTGCGTTGCTGCGTTCGGTGTGCGACGAGTTCTGGCTGGTGGGCCGCGGCGTGGTCGGCGACTTCGACGGCGACCTCGACGACTACCAGCGCTACCTGCTCGACGAGGCCAAGCGCCTGCGCGAAGAAGCGAAGATGGCGACGCGCGAGGCCGTCAGCATCGCCGCTGCTGCCGCAGCAGCCGCGCCGGTGGCGGCGCCCGCCGCTGCGCAGCAACGCAAGCAGGACGCCCAGGAGCGCCAGCAGCGCAGCGACCAAGCCAAGCCGATCAAGCGCGAGATCGCGCAGATTGACGAGCGCATGGCCGCCGCCGGCACCGAACGCACCGCGCTCGAAGCGCGCCTGGCGCAGCCGCTGCCTCCTGCGGAGATTGCCGAAGCGGGCAAGCGGCTGAAGGCGCTCAACGATGAAATCGGTCGCCTCGAAGAGCGCTGGCTGGCCCTGTCGGACCAGCTCGAAGCCCTGGCGGCCTGACCTGGAACCAGGCAAGGGGAATCACCGGATGCCGTCCGCCATCGACCTGGCCCGGGGTGACGAGAAACTCGTCGCCGCCGTGCACCGCAGCCGCCGGCTCATCACCCGCAAGGCCCTGATGGCCGCCGCCGCCAGCGCCGTGCCCCTGCCCGGCATCGACTGGATGGCCGACGCCGCCCTGCTCTCGCGGCTGGTGCCGCAGATCAGTGCCGAGTTCGGCCTCTCGGTCACCCAGGTCGAAAAGCTCGCGCCCCACCAGCGCGAGCGCATCCAGAAGGCGGCGACCACCGTCGGCGCCCTGCTGGTCGGCCGGCTCGTCACGCGCGACCTGCTGATCCGGCTGGCCAAGCACGCGGGCGTGCGCCTTACCGCCAAGCAGGCAACCAAGTACGTGCCCATCGCCGGGCAGATCGTGTCGGCCGCGCTCGGCTATGCGGCACTGCGCGCGCTCGGCGAGCAGCACATCAAGGACTGTGTGCGCGTCAGCACGACCCTCGCTCTCGCGCCGCCCGAACCGCACGCGAACGCCTGAGCGACTCGCGGTCGAACAGCACCTGCGCCGCCCAGCCTGCACACACCAGTCCGAAGCAACCGGCTCCCGCGACGGCGGGGCGCGCCGCCATCAGCCCGACGATCAGCCCCACAAGGGACAGCAGCGCCAGCAGCGCGCACAGCACGCGATCAAGCCAAAGGCCCGACAGGCATCGTCTGAGCACGGTTTACTCATCGGCTGACGGTTGGCGCAAGGCCCGCGCAGCGGATTTGAGCGCCTCTTCCCGTACCTGCTGCTCGTAGGCAGCCAGCAGCGCAATGTAGTGGCGCGACATCACGTCGCTCACCCGTCCCAGGCCGATCTTGCTGATCGTCGGCTGCGGAATGCCTGTTCTCTGCTCGATCTGCTTCTGCGTGAGCCCCATGGCCCTCAGCGCCAGGACCAATTCGCGTGGCTTCATGGTTTTCTCCCTTTTTCTCATATTCTAAAGTCCAGGAAGAATATTCATCTGAGCTTAAATCCCGCTCGATGGAGACCATTGCCACACGCGCCTTGGCCGCGCGCAAATTCGCCAAGATGACGCAGAAGCAGGCAGAGGCAGCTTCCGGCGTCAAGCAGTCCAGCATTTCCAAGATCGAGCGGGGAGACACCAGCCGATCGATGAGCGTGCTCGCGCTGGCGCGCGCCTACCGTGTCGACCCCAACTGGCTGGACACCGGCGACGGGCCGGCTCCATGGGACGAAGACCAGATCCGCCAGGCCCGCGACAAGGCCAACGAACCGCCTGGCCCCTATCGCGTGACGCGCACTCCGCCGTCGATCCCCTCGTTCAATCCCCGCACTCCCGGTACCGTGCCGCTCATCGCGTGGGCGGATGCCGCCAACTGGGACAGCCTCGAAGTTTCGCAGCAGCCCAGCGCCGAGCGCTGGATCCCCTGCATCGCCCATCACAGCCTTCATACCTATGCGCTGCGCGTGCGCGGCGACAGCATGACCGCGCCCAGCGGCCATCTGAAGAGCTATCCGGCGGAGTCGATCGTGTTTGTCGACACACAACTGAAGACACCCGATGACGGCGAACGCATCATCGCGAAACTCGACGACAGCGGCGAGATCACCTTCAAGGTGTTCAAGGAAGACGACGGGCGCCGCTGGCTGCTGCCGTTGAACCCGACGCACGAGCCGGTGCGCCAAGCCTTCACAGTGCTCGGCACCGTCATCGGCAAATGGGAAGACGAAGACTGAGGCCGTTGAAACGAGATTCCATCAAGGTCAGCTTCCATGCAGGTTCACAGGCGATAGTCATGGCTCTCCCTGTGGCCTGCATTCTCTGATCCTCCCTCCTCCAGCAGGTCACCTTCCAGCCCGCCTTCGTGCGGGCTGTTTTTTTGTTGTTCCAGGTGCGCGCGCTTCGCGTTACCTCGCCGGGTAACTTTGAACGCCGCAAATGAAAAAGGCCGCTGGAAGGCGGCCTTGATCAACGTGTTTTCAGAGGAGAAGGGTTCTGGTAGGACGTACTGGATTCGAACCAGTGACCAACGGATTAAAAGTCCGCTGCTCTACCAACTGAGCTAACGTCCCGGAACCATTTTTTCTTCTAGCCGGTATCGAATCCGGCAAAGCCTAAGATTATAGCGTGACGTTTGAGGCGATTTGGTCGAGAACCCAACCCGCTGCACATTGACCGAAGGTCGCGGTGACGCTGACCACCGATCCGTAGCCATGGCAGTTGAGCGAGCCGTCGCCTTCGATGGCGCATGACGCGTCGGGCGGCGCCACGCTTTCGCGGCTGAAGACGCAGGCAATGCCGATCTTGCGGCCTTCGCGCGGCGCGCCGTGTTCCTTGCGCAGGCGCTGGCGCAATTGCGCCAGCAAGGGGTCGTGCGTGACGAGCGACAGGTCGTCGATGTCGACCTTGTGCGCCTGCCGCTTGCCGCCCGCCGCGCCCACTGTGACGAACGCAGCGCGCGATGAAGAAGATGCACGCGCCCACGCCGCCATGGCCACCTTGGCCTTCACCTGGTCGCAGGCATCGATGACGGCCGTTGCCGGCCCGTTCGCGGCCTGCGCCGCATCGAGCAGCGATGTCCAGTTGCCGGGCTCGACGAAATCGTCGATCGCCTGCACCTTGCATCCGGGGTTGATCTGCGCGATGCGGTCGCGCATGGCTTCGACCTTGGCCTGTCCCACGGTGGCATCGAGCGCATGGATCTGGCGGTTGATGTTCGACTCCGACACGTGGTCGAGGTCGATCATCGTCAGCCGCCCCACCCCGCTGCGCGCCAGCGCCTCGACCGCCCACGAACCCACGCCGCCGATGCCGACGACCAGCACATGCGCGTTGCGGATGCGCGCGGCACCGGCAACGCCGTACAGCCGCTCGAGTCCGCCGAAGCGGCGCGCAAGATCGGGCACCGCGGTGTCGGTGAGGACATCCGCGGCGGTGGGAGGAGTGGTGAAAGCGTCGATGACGATGGCACTCAAGCGCAAGGCTCCGCCGGCATCAACGCAGGCGCGAGAGGCGCTCGCGGCCGGCCTGCGCGGCTTCGGACTGCGGATAGGCCTTGGTCAGGTCTTCCAACGTGCGGCGCGCGGCGCGCGTGTCCTTCAGCTCGATCTGGCAGTTCGCGATCGACAGCACGGCCTCGGGGGCCTTGGCATGGTCGGGCGCGAGCGAGAGCATGGAGCGGAAGTTCGCGATGGCCTCGTTGTAGTTGCGCGTGGCGTACTGCGCATTGCCGAGCCAGAACAGCGCAGAAGCGTTGTAGCCGCTCTGCGGGTAGCGCTTGACGAATTCGGCGAACGCGGTCTGCGCCTGCGCGAACTGGCCCGAGCGGAACACGCCGAGGGCGGCGTCGAAGTCGGCCTTTTCCTTGGGATCGGCGGTGAACTCGCGGCCGTCCACCGATACCTTCGAGGGCTCGCTCTGCTTGAGCTTGTCGTCGATGGTGCTCTGGCGCGACTGCATCTCGCTCAGCGTGCGCGTGAGCTGCTCGTTCTGACCGGTCATGCGGGCGAGGTCGCCACGCATCTGCTCGATCTGGTTCTGCAGGTCGAGCAGGCTGCGGCGCAACTGACCGTTCTCGTCGGTCAGCCGCTGGTCGGTCTGCTGGCGCATGGCCTCGACGCGCTGGCGCAGATCGAGGATGGCGCGGCGAGCCTCGTCATCCTCGAACAGTGCGGCCTGCGACCCCATCGAGACGCAAAGCAGGGCGGCGGCCAGCGCCGCGCCTCGCATGAGAGCGCGTGGCATCACCGGGTGTAGCGGAGTTCGGCGCGGCGGTTCTGTGCCCATACTTCCTCACCCGAGCCCGGGACGGCAGGCTTTTCCTTGCCGAAGCTCACGGCCTCGATCTGGCCATCGCTCACGCCCAGCAGGGTCAGCGCGCGGCGGACGGCTTCGGCACGCTTCTGGCCGAGCGCCAGGTTGTATTCACGCCCGCCACGTTCGTCGGTGTGGCCTTCGATCGAGACGCGGCGCTGCGGATTGGCCTTGAGGAACCTGGCGTGGCCGTCGATCAGCGACTGGAATTCGGGCTTGACGGTGTAGCTGTCATAGTCGAAATAGACGATGCGCGCCACGCCAACCGGACCCTGCGCGGTGCCGGCGTTCTGATCGGCATTGACTGGCGTCACGGTGCTGGCGCCGCCGCCCTGCTGGCCCGCGGTGCCGCGCCCGTCGGTCACGGGCGTGTCGGTGAGCTTGGTGCCCGACGAGCAACCGGCGATGAGAGCCACGATGGCCAGCGAATAAATCGTACGTTTCAACATTTTTTCAAACTCCTCAAATAAACCTTGGTCATTGCTTTTGAAACGGACCCCAGTCCGGTTCCCTGATGTCTCCCGCCTGTCCCGCAAGCCGTGCCTTTATTTTTCCATCGAGCGTGGTCGTCATGAGCGCTTCGCGGCCTTGCAGGTGCGTTGCGTAGACGATCAGCTTGCTGTTCGGGGCAAAGCTTGGACTTTCGTCCGCGGAGGTGTCGGTGATCGCGCTGACGTTGCCGGTTGCCAACTCCATCACATGGAGTTTGAAGGCACCGCCCACGCGGGAGATGTAGGCCAACCACCGGCCATCGCCGCTGACAGACGGAGAGATGTTGTAGGTGCCGCTGAAGGTCACCCGCGTCGGGTTGCCGCCGCTGGCGCTCATCTTGTAGATCTGGGGCGCACCGCCGCGATCGCTCACGAAATAGATGGTGCCGCCGTCGGCCGAGTACACAGGCTCGGTGTCGATGCTTGCGCTTTGCGTCAGGCGACGCGGTTCGCCGCCGCCGGCCGGGATGGAGAACAGCTGCGAGCCGCCGTCGCGGCTGAGCGTGACGGCGAGCGAATTGCCGTCGGGCGCCCAGGCCGGTGCGCTGTTGGAACCCTTGAAGTTCGCAAGCAGCCGGCGCTGGCCGCTGGCCACGTTGTGCACGTACACGACCGGCTTGCGCGATTCGAAGGACACGTATGCCAGCTGCTGGCCATTGGAGGACCAGCAGGGCGAGATGATGGGTTCGGGGCTGGCGAGCGCGGCTTGTGCGTTCTCGCCGTCGGCATCGGCCACCCACAGCGAGTAGCGGCTGCCACCCTTGGTGACGTAAGCGATGCGGGTCGAGAAGATGCCCTTTTCGCCGGTCAGCTTCTCGTAGACGTAGTCGGCAATGCGGTGCGAGGCAAGGCGCAGGTCGCCTTGCGGCACGGTGTAGCTCTGGCCACCGAGATCCTGCCCCTTCACCACATCCCACAGGCGGAACTTCACGTCGAAGCGGCCGTCGCCCAGCCGGGTGACGCTGCCCACCACGAGCGAGTCGGCGGTGCGCTGGCGCCACAGCGACAGGTCGGGACGGGAGGCTTCGTCCAGCGCCTGGCCCGAGGCATCCACGCCGCGGAACTGGCCGCTGCGTTCCAGGTCGGCCTGGACGATGTCCGAGATCTTCTGGGGCGAGCCTTCCTGGCCCTTGAAAGGAACGAGCGCGATCGGCAACTGCGTGAGCCCGACGCCCGACACCTCGACCCGGAACTGGGCCAGTGCAGGAATCATGGGGGTGGCAGCGAGGGCCGCAATGAGAGTGCGGCGTGCAAAAAGTGATGAAGAAGGAGTTGGAATTGGAGTTGGCAACGGCTTGTTCATGCGATTCGGAGAGGTTTCCGGGTAAAAAGTTCTCCCCGGCTTTGTCGGGCCACATGTTACACACTGGCTTGGGGCGGCCGTCACAAAACGTTTATCGAGCGGCGCGGTCCTACAGAAGCAACCGCGGCAAGCGCTGAACAAGGCCCCCCGTAGAATCCGCCGCCATGCAAGCATCCCCCGGCGGCGAGAACGCCCGCCCTCCCCTGATGCGCCGTCTGGCGCGACTCATGACCTGGTTTGGCGGTTCGCGCCAATGGTGGGCCCTCGGACTGAGCGGGGCGATGCTGGCTGCAATCACCGAGCCGCTAATGGCCGCGCTGTTGAAGCCACTGCTCGATCGCGGCTTCACGCGCGGCGAAATGCCCCTGTGGTTCGTGCCTGCCGCCGTGCTGCTGCTGTTCGCGGTGCGCGGCATCGCCCAGTTCATCTCCCAGTACGCCCTGTCGCGCATCGCCAACGAAGGCATGCAGAAGCTGCGACGGGTGCTGTTCGAGCACCTGCTCGGCGCCGAACTCGCGCTGTTCGCGCGCCAATCGGCCAGCACCCTGTCGAACACGGTGGTCTACGAAGTGCAGACCGGCGCAATGCTGCTGGTGCAGGCGCTGCTCGGCCTTTCGCGCGACGGCTTCACGCTCATCGCGCTGCTCGGCTATCTGGTTTACCTGAACTGGAAGCTCACCCTGATCGTCGCATTCCTCGTGCCCAGCATCTCTTGGATCATGAAGGTGTTCTCCAAGCGGCTGTACCGCCTCACCCAGCAAGGCCAGCAGGCCACCGACGAACTGGCCTACGTGGTCGAGGAGAACGTGCTCGCCCACCGCGTGGTGCGCCTGCACGGCGCGGAAGGCGCGCAGGGCCGCCGCTTCGAACAGCTGAGCCAGCGCCTGAACCGTCTGGCCGTGAAGTCGACCATCGCGCAGGCGGCCACCACGCCGCTCACGCAGATGATGGCGTCTCTCGCGCTGTCGGTGGTGGTGATGATCGCGCTCTGGCAAAGCGGCAAGCAGGGCTTCACGGTGGGCGGCTTCGTTGCCTACATCACGGCCATGCTGATGCTGATTGCGCCGATCCGGCGCCTCGCCGAAGTGGCCGGCCCGATCACGCGCGGCCTCGCCGCACTGGAGCGCGGGCTGGTCCTGATCGACAACGTGGCACCGGAGTCGCAGGGCACGTTCCAGGTCAAACATGCGGAAGGACACATCGAGCTGCGCAATGTGCAGGTCAGCTACCGAGGCGAAGACGAACAACGCGCGCTCGACGGCGTGAGCCTGACCATCGAGCCCGGCCAGGTGGTCGCATTCGTCGGCCCCTCGGGTTCGGGCAAGACCACGCTGGTCAATCTGCTGCCCCGCTTCGTTCAGCCCAGCGGCGGCCAGGTGCTGCTCGATGGGCACGACACCAGCGAATGGCAACTGAAGAGCCTGCGCGCCCAGTTCGCCATGGTGAGCCAGGACGTCGTGATGCTCAACGAGACGCTGGCCGCCAACGTGGCGCTGGGCGCAGAGATCGACCGCGAGCGCGTGCTGCAGTGCATCGCGGCGGCCAACCTCAGTGCGCACGTCGAAAGCCTGCCCCAGGGCATGGACACGGTGCTCGGCCACAACGCCACACAGCTGTCGGGCGGCCAGCGCCAGCGCCTCGCCATTGCCCGCGCGCTGTACAAGAACGCCCCCGTGCTGCTGCTCGACGAAGCCACCTCGGCCCTCGACACCGAGTCCGAGCGGCTGGTTCAGGACGCCCTGCAGCGCCTGATGCAGAACCGCACGACGCTGATCGTGGCCCACCGCCTCTCGACCATCCAGCACGCCGACCGGATCATCGTGATGGAGCAAGGCCGCATCGCGGAGCAAGGCAGTCACGCACAGCTCATGGCGCTGGACGGGCTCTATGCGCGGCTGCAGACACTGGCCGTGCGCAGCGCCACGCCGGGGCAGGATCCGACGCTCTAAAGCAGCACGATGTCGTACTGCCCCTGCCCGATCGCGGGCTCGGACTGCAGCGAAATCGGCTTGCCGATGAAGTCGCTCAGCCCCGCCAGGTGCTGGCTTTCCTCATCGAGGAACAGCTCGATCACCTGCGGCGACGACACGATGCGGAACTCGCGCGGCGTGAACTGCCGCGCCTCGCGCAGGATTTCGCGCATCACGTCGTAGGCCACGCTGCGTGCGGTCTTCACGATGCCCTGCCCGCCACAGGCCACGCAGGGCTCGCACAGCATGTGCGCCAGCGATTCGCGGGTGCGCTTGCGTGTCATCTCGACCAGTCCGAGCTGCGAGAAACCGCCGGCCGTGGTCTTCACTCGGTCGCGCGCAAGCTGCTTGCGGAATTCCGCCAGCACCTGCTCGCGGTGGTCGTCGCGGCCCATGTCGATGAAGTCGACGATGATGATCCCGCCCAGGTTGCGCAGCCGCAGCTGCCGTGCGATGGCCTGTGCCGCCTCGAGGTTCGTCTTGAAGATGGTGTCGTCGAAGTTGCGCGCGCCGACGAAGCCGCCGGTGTTCACGTCCACCGTAGTCAGTGCCTCGGTCTGGTCGACCACCAGGTAGCCACCCGACTTGAGCTCGACGCGCCGGCCCAGCGCCTTCGCGATTTCCTCGTCGACCGAATACAGATCGAAGATCGGCCGCTCGCCCCTGTAGTGCTGCAGCTTGCCGGCCGCCTTGGGCATGAACTCGAGGCCGAACTTCAACAGCACCTCGAACTGCTCGCGCGAATCGATGCGGATGGTCTGCGTTTCCTCGCTGGTCATGTCGCGCAGCACGCGCTGCAGCAGGCTCAGGTCCTGGTGCAGCAGCGACATCGGCGGCATGCGCATCGATGCCTCGCGGATGCGCGACCAGGTCTTGCGCAGGTAGGCGATGTCTTCGGCCAGTTCGGGGTCGCTGGAATCTTCGCCGTTGGTGCGCAGGATGAAGCCGCCCGTGTTGACGGGCACGACGCCGCCGCTGTCGGCAGCCGCGGCCGCCTCGATCAGCGCGAGCATGCGGTTGCGCAGCGACTCGCGCTGGTCCGACGGAATCTTCTGCGAAACGCCGATGTGGTTGTCCTGCGGCAGGAACACCAGCAGCCGACCGGCAATGCTGATCTGCGTCGACAGCCGCGCGCCCTTGGTGCCGATGGGGTCCTTGATGACCTGCACCAGCAGCGACTGGCCTTCGAACACCTGCTTCTCGATCGGCACCATCGGGCCGCCGTTGCGATGGTCGCGCTCAGGCGCCGGTGCGCTGGGCCGCGAGCCCGGCGTGAACGGCGAGACGATGTCGGCCACGTGCAGGAAGGCAGTGCGCTCCAGGCCGATGTCGATGAAGGCCGACTGCATGCCCGGCAGCACGCGCGACACCTTGCCGAGGTAGATGTTGCCGACGAGTCCGCGCTCGAGCGTGCGCTCGACGTGCAGCTCTTGCACCGCGCCGTGCTCGACCAGCGCCACACGGGTCTCCTGCGGAGACCAGTTGATCAGGATGTCTTGCATGGAATTCTCAGGTATTGAAACCGGCGCTTCGAAGCAGCTGCGCGGTCTCGAACATGGGGAGGCCCATGATGCCCGAATAGGACCCGCTGATGTGCTCGATGAACGCGGCCGCCGCACCCTGGATGGCATAGGCCCCGGCCTTGCCGAGCGGCTCGCCGCTGTCGGCGTAGCGGGCGATCTGCGCATCGGTGATGTCGGCGAAGCGCACGCGCGACACGCTGAGCGCCGCATGGCGCTGCGTGCCGTGCTGCAGCGCCACGGCCGTCAGCACGCGATGCGTGCTTCCTGACAGCATCCGCAACATGCGCGCGGCATCCTTCTCGTCCTCGGGCTTGCCGAGGATGGCGCGGCCAAGCGTAACCGTGGTGTCCGCGCAGAGCACCGGCGCCTCGGCCAGTCCGCGGCTCCGGAGCCGGGCCACGGCGGCATCGAGCTTCAGCGCCGTGACGCGCTGCACGTAAGTCGCCGGGGCCTCATTGGGCAGCACGGCTTCGAGCGATTCGGCGTCTTCGCCGGCATCGGCCAGCAGCAATGCATGGCGAACGCCGAGCTGGCCGAGCAGTTGGGCGCGGCGGGGGCTTTGTGAAGCGAGGTAGATGAAATCCGACAAGGCTCAGTGCTCCTGAAGGGCCGAGCGGCGGCCGCCCGGGTCCGAAAAGAAAGTGAAGGACTGCAAGGCCACCGATGAGGCATCGAGCCGCGCGGCCCGCCCGTCGGTGCTGGTCATTCGCGGTGGTAGGGATGACCTGCGTTGACCGACCACGCCCGATACAACTGCTCGACCAGCAGCACCCGCGCCATCGCGTGCGGCAGCGTCAGGTCGGACAGCCGGATGCGCTCGTGGGCTGCAGCCTTGAAGGCCGGGTCGAGGCCGTCGGGCCCGCCGATGACCAGGGCCACGTCATCGCCCTCGCCCTGCCAGGCCTGCAGCCGTGCAGCAAGCGCCTTGGTGGTCAGTGCCGTGCCGCGTTCGTCGAGCGCGACGATGCGCATGGCGCGCGCCGAGCTTTTGGCAATGGCGCCCTCGATGCGTTCGCGCTCGGCGGCATACAGCGTTTCCAGCGACTTGGAGCCGCGCGGCTCGGTCTTGACGGCGCGCAGCTCGAGCTTGAGCTCGGGCGGGAAGCGCTTGGCGTAGTCGTCCCAGGCAGTCTGAGCCCAATCGGGCATGCGTTGCCCGACGGCGACCACCAGCAGCTTCATGCGCGGCGGGCTGGCGCCTTCTTGGCTGCCGCCGCCTTCTTCGCAGCGGGCTTCTTGGCGGCGGGCTTGCCGACGACCTTGACCGGCACGCGCGCGGTGGTTGCCTTCTTGGCAGGCACCTTCTTCGCAGGCACCTTCTTCGCAGCCGTTTTCCTGGCCGGGGCCTTAGCGACCTTGGCTTCCTGCTCGGCTGCGCGGATCGCGGTCTTGGAGGCGCTCGAACGGCGCAGCGTGGGCTCCTTGCCGGCGGCCTTCTTCTTGCCTTCGGGTTCGTCCTTGACCGACG
Source organism: Variovorax sp. Varisp85 (assembly GCF_047304045.1). Lineage (NCBI taxonomy): Bacteria > Pseudomonadati > Pseudomonadota > Betaproteobacteria > Burkholderiales > Comamonadaceae > Variovorax > Variovorax sp. Varisp85. The sequence continues at coordinate 78,667 of NZ_JBGLYN010000004.1, read as the reverse complement.
AGCTGGTCGCCATGGCAGGCTTGGCGCCGCCGAGCTTGGCGCGCACCGGCTTGTCGCCCCAGATCTCTTCGAGGTGGTAGTACTGGCGGATGGCGGGCTGCATGATGTGCGCCACGGCCGCGCCGCAGTCCACGATGATCCACTCGCCGTTGTCCTCGCCCTCGATGCGCGGCTTGCCGAAACCGGCTTCGCGCACCGCATCGCGCACGCTGGCGGCCAGCGCCTTGGTCTGGCGATTGGAGGTGCCCGACGCGACGATCACGCGCTCGAACAGCGGCGAAAGATGTTCTGTGTCGAATACCTGGATGTCCTGCGCCTTGACGTCTTCGAGACCATCGATGATGGCTCGCTGGAGTTTCTGGGTGTCTTTCTTGGCGGCGGCTTCAGTGGTCATCAGGCAGAGCGGTAGAGGTGGTGTTGGTCAATATAGCGTGCAACCGTGGGCGGAACCAGCGAGGAAATGTCCACGCCAAGCGCCGCGCAGCGCCGGATCTCGGTGGCACTGGTGTCCATGGGTGGCAGTTCGAGCGCCTCGAAACGAGCGCCAGCCGGAAGGCCGGGCAGCATTTTCGGATCAAAACGAGCAGTGTCGCCCGTCGATAATGCGCGATACGCTACAGAAACAATAGCAATGCCGAGTATATCCTGCCAGCCGTGCCAGGTCGGCAATGCGCTCGCCTGGTCGGCGCCCATGATCAGGACCAGCTGTGCGCCGGGCTGCTCCCGCTGCAGTTCGTTCAGCGTGTCGAGGGTGTAGGTCGGGCCGTCGCGCAGCACTTCGCGGCTGTCGACGACGACGGTGCCCTTCAGGCCGGAGAAGGCCAGGCGCGTCATCGCGAGGCGGTCTTCCTTCGGCGTCAGCGCCCTGCTCTTGTGCCAGGCCTGCCCGGTGGGAATGACGTGCAGTTCGGCAAGGTCCAATTGAGCCAGCGCGGCTTCGGCAAGCGCCACATGGGCGTTGTGCGGCGGGTCGAACGCGCCACCGAAAACGCCGATGCGGGGAGCTTTGCCGGAAGGGTTCACAACCAGTCGCGCCGCACGATGAAGTCGCTGTACAGCGCGGCTTCGGGGCTGCCCGGTTCGGGCTGCTGCCGGTAGGCCCAGCTTGCCAGCGGCGGCATCGAGAGCAGGATCGATTCGGTGCGTCCGCCCGACTGGAGGCCGAAGTGCGTACCGCGGTCCCACACGAGGTTGAACTCCACGTACCGGCCGCGCCGGTAGAGCTGGAAGTTGCGCTCGCGCTCGGTGTAGGGCGTGGCGCGGCGGCGCTCCACGATGGGCAGGTAGGCCGGCAGGAAACCGTTGCCCACCGAACGGATCAGCGCGAAGCCGTTCTCGAAACCGCCCTCGGAAAAATCGTCGAAGAAGATGCCGCCGATGCCGCGCTGCTCGTTGCGGTGCTTCAGGAAGAAATACTCGTCGCACCACGTCTTGAAGCGCGGGTACTTGTCGTCGCCGAAGGGCGCAAGCGCATCGCGGCACGCGGCGTGGAAGTGAACCGCGTCTTCCTCGAAACCGTAGCAAGGCGTGAGGTCCATGCCGCCGCCGAACCAGCAGACCGGCTCGCCGCCTTCGGGCAGGGCAGCCAGCATGCGCACGTTCATGTGAACGATGGGCACGTAGGGGTTGCGCGGGTGGAACACCAGCGACACACCCATCGCCTCGAAAGGCGCGCCCGCCAACTCGGGCCGGTTCTGCGTGGCCGAGGGTGGCAGCTTCGCTCCGCGCACCTGCGAGAAGCCGCAGCCCGCGCGCTCGAAGAGTTCGCCGCCTTCGAGGATGCAGGTCAGCCCGTGGCCGCTCAGCGGCTCATCCGCAGCCTTCTGCCAGGCGTCGCGCACACATGCACCGCCATCGGCCTTCTCGAGCGCCGCGATGATCGACTGCTGCAGCCCGCGAAGATATTCGCCGACCGCTGCCGGATTGGTTTGCAGCATCAGGCGCCGTGAGGGTTGCGCGCATGAATCGCGCGGAATCCGATGTCCTTGCGGTATTGCGCGCCGTCGAAGCTGACGCGCGCCGCAACCTCATAGGCCCGTTGCTGCGCCTGCTTCACGCTGTCGGCCAGCACGGTCACGCAGAGCACGCGGCCGCCGCTGGTCTTGAGCTCGCCGTCCTGCAGCGTCGTGCCGGCGTGGAACACCACGGCGTCGGGCGCCTCGGCCGGAATGCCGGTGATGCGGTCGCCCTTGCGCGGCGACAGCGGGTAGCCGTGCGCGGCCATCACCACGCCCAGGGCCACGCGCCGGTCCCATTGGAGCTCGACCTGGTCGAGCGTGCCGTCGGTGGCATGCCAGAACACTTCGAAGAGGTCGGACTTGAGACGCATCATGATCGGCTGCGTCTCGGGGTCGCCCATGCGGCAGTTGAATTCGAGCGTCTTCGGATGGCCTGCGGCGTCGATCATCAGGCCGGCATAGAGGAAGCCGGTGAACGGAATGCCGTCTTTTTCCATGCCGCGGATGGTCGGCAGGATGATTTCGCGCATGGCACGCGCATGCACCTCGGCCGTGACCACCGGCGCGGGCGAGTACGCGCCCATGCCGCCGGTGTTGGGGCCTTCGTCATTGTCGAGCAGGCGCTTGTGGTCCTGGCTGGTGGCCAGCGCGGTCACGTTCTTGCCGTCGCACAGTACGATGAAGCTGGCTTCCTCTCCCTGCAGGAATTCTTCGATGACGACGCGCGCGCCGCCTTCGTTGTGCGACACACCGAACTTGTTGTCCACCAGCATGAAGTCGACGGCCTCGTGCGCTTCCTGCGCGGTCATGGCCACCACCACGCCCTTGCCTGCCGCCAGGCCGTCGGCCTTGACGACGATGGGTGCACCCTTGGCATCGATGTACGCATGCGCCGCGGCGGCGTCGGTGAAGGCCTCGTATTCGGCCGTCGGTATTTTGTGGCGCTGCATGAACGCCTTGGAGAACGCCTTCGAGCTTTCGAGCTGCGCGGCCGCCTGCGTCGGGCCGAAGATGCGCAGGCCGTGCGCACGGAACTCGTCGACCACGCCCGCGGCGAGCGGCCCCTCCGGGCCGACCACGGTCAGCGCGATCTTTTCCTTGATGGCCCACTCGCGCAATGCGGCAGGCTCGGTGATGTCGATGCAGTCGTAGCGTTCGTCGCCCGCAGTGCCGCCGTTGCCCGGCGCCACGTACACGCGGCTCACCCGGGCAGCTTGCGCCAGGCGCCATGCCAGAGCGTGTTCACGGCCCCCGCCCCCAATTACCAGTACCTTCATTCGCGGGCCTTCATTTCTCGCAGTGATTCAACAAACAAACAGTCATTCATTCCGACAGCGAGGCGTTGTGATAAACGTCCTGCACGTCGTCCAGGTCCTCGAGCACGTCGAGCAATTTCTGCATTCTTGCGGCGTCCTCGCCAGTCACGTCCACGGTGTTCTCGGCGCGCATGGTGACTTCAGCCGCGTCGGGCTTCAGGCCCGCGGCTTCGAGCGCGTTCTTCACTGCTTCGAAGTCAGCCACGGCGGTGATTACCTCGATGGCGCCGTCGTCGTCGGTCACCACGTCCTCGGCGCCCGCTTCGAGCGCCACTTCCATCACCTTGTCTTCACTGGTGCCCGGCGCAAAGACGAACTGGCCGCAGTGCTTGAACTGGAAGGCCACCGAGCCTTCGGTGCCCATGTTGCCGCCGTGCTTGGAGAAGGCGTGGCGCACTTCGGCCACGGTGCGCACGCGGTTGTCGGTCATGGTGTCGACGATGATCGCCGCACCGCCGATGCCGTACCCTTCGTAACGAATTTCTTCGTAATTCACGCCTTCGAGATTGCCCGTGGCCTTGTCGATGTTGCGCTTGATGGTGTCGATCGGCAGGTTCACCGCCTTGGCCTTTTCCACCGCCAGCCGCAGCCGGGGGTTGGAGCCCAGGTCGGCGCCGCCGGCGCGGGCGGCCACCGTGATTTCGCGAATGGCGCGGGTCCAGAGCTTGCCCCGCTTCTCGTCCTGGCGGCCCTTCCGGTGCTGAATGTTCGCCCACTTGCTATGTCCGGCCATGGCTTTCTATCTCGCTGTCTTGTGTTTTCAAAGCAAGCTCCGAGTTTACTGTCCGGCGCACACAACGCCCGCCGCGGGCCGGGAATTCGGGGTAGGGCTTTTGGTGATAATCGTTCGATGACGCCATCGCCTTCCGTCGGGCCCGGGAATCCCGACATCCTGCCGCCGCACGCTCCTTTGCCGCTGTACTACAAGACCGAGGCCGAGCATCAGGCGTTCCTGCTGCGCATCTTCGACAGCACGGCGGCGGACTACGACCGCATCGAGAGCGTGCTGGCCTTCGGCACCGGTCCGTCGTACCGCCGTGCGGCACTGCAGCAGGCCGGACTCTCGGCAGGCATGCAGGTGCTGGACGTGGGCATCGGCACCGGACTCGTGGCCCGGGAGGCGCTCAAGCTCATTGGCTCCATGGGCCACCTCGTGGGCGTCGATCCCAGCGCCGGCATGATGAGCCAGGTCAAGCTGCCCGGCGTCGAGCTGGTGCGCGGCGTGGCCGAAGCCCTGCCCCGGCCCGACGCCAGCTGCGACTTCGTGAGCATGGGCTACGCCATGCGCCACATCAGCGACGTGGCGGCGGCCTTCGGCGAATTCCACCGCGTGCTGCGCCCCGGCGGGCGCGTGGCGGTGCTCGAAATCACCAAGCCCGAAGGCCGCGTCGCCACGACGCTGCTCAAGGGCTACATGCGTGCCGTCGTGCCGCTGATCGCCCGCGTGGTCGGCCGCCAGCGCAACACTTCCGAACTGTGGCGTTACTACTGGGACACGATCGAGGCCTGCATTCCCCCCGAGCGGGTGATGCAGGCGCTGGCCGCCGCGGGCTTTCGCGACGTGCGCCGGCATGCGAGCCTCGGCGTCTTCTCTTCCTATACCGCCATCAAACCCGAACATCCCGTCGAGGCCAGCTGACAGTGCGAGTTCAGGACGACACCTCTTCTTCCCATCTGCGCGTCGAGCGCCTGTCGCTGCCGGCCAGCCTGGCGCTGGCCACCGACGGCAAGGCGCCTTTCGCGGCGCTCGGCTATGGAACGCCGCACGGCGTGGCCTGGATGCCGACGGTCAACGCGCGTGTGCTGTCTGCCAACGGTGCCATGGCCGACGTGTGGCACGCGAGCGGCCCGAACATCAAGTCGGGCACCACCGGCATTGCGCGCTGGCGCACCGACGGGCACTGGCTGCTCGGCGCCATCGATCTCGACGAGGCCAAGGAAAGGCAGGGCCTCGCCGAACTCGCGCACCGCGCCTACCGCGATCTCTTCAAGACGCTCGACCAGGCCGGCACACCGCACCTGCAGCGCATCTGGAACTACCTGCCGCAGATCAACGCCGATGGCGGCGGGCTGGAACGCTACCGCCAGTTCAACCTCGGCCGGCAGGAAGCGTTTCTCGAAGCCGGCCGCGCTGCTTTCGAAGGCGCACCGGCGGCCTGCGCGCTGGGCATCCACCAGGGCGCCCTGTCGATCCGTTTCCTGGCCGGCCAGCAGGCGCCGCTACCGGTCGAAAACCCGCGGCAGGTCTCGGCCTACCGCTATCCCGAAACCTACGGCCCGCGCTCGCCGACCTTCTCGCGCGCCGCGCTGGCAGACATCGGCGATGGAAACATCGCGCTCTTCATCTCGGGCACCGCGAGCATCGTCGGCCACGAGACCGTGCACCGCGGCAACCTGCCGGAGCAGACGCGCGAAACGCTGCGCAACCTGCAGGCCGTGATCGCGGCCGCCAACGAGCGCGGCACGGCGAAGTTCTCGCTGGCCGAACTCGACTGCGTGGTCTACGTGCGGCATCCGTCGGACACCGAGACGGTGCGCAGCATCATCGAGGACACGCTCGGCGCCGACGCCCCGATGGCGCGCCACGCGGTGTACCTCGAAGCCGACATCTGCCGCAGCGACCTCCTGGTCGAGATCGAGGCCCACACGGTCGCGGCCGGCCAGCTGCGGGCCTGACCGGTCGTTGCCCGGCACCCATCGTCCGATTGACTGATTCAATGACTCGCGTGCTGCGATTTCTCATGTCGATTCCGCTCGCGTTGATGCTCTACGCGCTGTTGCTGTTCCTGGGCCTGATCTCGTTGGTCTGGAACTTCGTTGCCATGCTGATCCACCCGGTGATGCCGGCCGCGCCAGCACGCGCTCTGGGCCGCATGACCATCGCCTTTGCGTACCGCATGTTCTGGTGGCTGGCATCGGTGACCGGCATGATGCGCATCGACGCCACCTGCCTCGACCCGATGCGCAAGGAGCCCGGCGTGATCTTCGTGGCCAACCACCCGACCATGCTCGATGCACTGCTGCTGGTGGCGCGCCTGCCGCGCAGCGCCTGCATCATGAAGGCCGACCTGATGGGCAACATCTTCCTGGGCGCGGGTGCGCGGCTGGCGCGCTACATCAGCAACAGGTCGGCGCGCACGATGGTGCGACTGGCCGTGAACGACCTGCGCAACGGCGGCCAGCTGGTGATCTTTCCAGAAGGCACACGCACGGTGACGCCGCCGCTCAACCCGTTCCGCCCCGGCACCACGCTGATCGCCAAGCTCGCGCAGGCGCCCATTCAAACAGTGTTCATCGACACCGATTCGCCCTACCTCAGCAAAGGCTGGCCGCTGTGGCGCGTGCCGCCATTGCCCATCGTCTTCACCTTGCGGCTCGGCAAACGCTTTGCGCCCACGCAGAACAGCGACGTGCTGCAGGCCGAGCTCGAACAATACTTCCGCCAAAACATGGAGCAGCGCGCCATCGACGCGTCCCCCGAATGCCAGACGCCTCGCGCACCCACCTTGTCCTGATCCCCAGCTACAACACCGGCGAACGCCTGTTCTCGACAGTCGCGGCGGCGCGCGCGCAATGGAACCCCGTGTGGGTGGTGGTCGACGGCAGCGACGACGGCACGGGCGAGCGGCTGCAGCAGATGGCCGCCAGCGATCCTGGCCTGCGCGTGTGGGTGCTGCCGCAGAACCAGGGCAAGGGTTCTGCCGTGCTGCACGGACTGCGCGCCGCGAAGGACGCGGGCTTCACGCATGCGCTGACGATGGACTCCGACGGGCAGCATCCGGCGGACCTGATCCCGGCATTCATGAAGGCATCGCTGACCCGACCCGAGACGATGGTGCTCGGGCGCCCGGTGTTCGACGCCAGCGCGCCGCTGCTGCGCGTACGCGGGCGGCGCGTGTCGAACGGATGGACGCAGCTGGAAACGCTGTTCGCCGGCGTGGGCGATTCACTCTACGGATTCCGCGTGTACCCGGTGGCCGACCTGATCGCCGTGATGGCACGCCAGCCGTGGATGCGGCGCTTCGACTTCGATACCGAAGCCGTCGTGCGGCTGGCATGGCGCGGCGTCAAGCCCGTGAACATCGATGCGCCCGTGAAATACCTGACGGCCGAAGAAGGCGGAGTCTCGCACTTCCGCTATGGGCGCGACAACGTGCTGCTGACGTGGATGCATGCACGGCTGATGGTCGAATTCGTGTTGTGGCTGCCTGCGCTGGTGTTGCGCAAGCTGGCAAAGAAGCCGCCGTTCCAGGACTGATGTCTTGTCCCCTCCCCCTCCTGGAGAGGGTTGGGGTGAGGGGTTCAGCGCGCGCGGCGCGAACGCAGCAGCAGCGTGACCAGCAGCAGCGAGAGAACGACGAAAGCAATGAACGACCAGTTCGCCAGCGTCAGGCCGAACAGCGTCCAGTCGACCTTGGAACAGTCACCGCCGCCGCGGAAGATCATCGGCAGTGCGCGCTTCAGCGGGAAGGTCTCGATCATCCCGTAGAGGTCGCGCCCGCAGGAGACGACCTCGGGCGGATACCACTGCAGCCAGCTTTGCGAGGCCGCCGTGTAGGCGCCGCCAACTGCTGCGATCAGCGCCAGCACTCCGCCCGTGACACGCAGGCCGACGTTGCGGAACACCCCGGCCAGCCCGGTGAACAGCGCCACCAGCACCAGCGCATAGCGCTGCACGATGCACATGGGACAAGGCTCGAGCCCGACCACGTGCTGCAGGTAGAGCCCGAAGGCCAGCATGAGAACGCAGGCCAGGCAGATCAGCGCGAACGCGCGGCGCGGCGCGCCGAAGTACCAATCGATCAAGGAGACACCCAATCTTCTTCTACGAACACCCTGGCCTTGCGCGGATTGGCGACGACGGTGTCGCCTTCCTTCAAGCCCAGTTCCCGGAACTGTTGCGCAGGGAGTTGCGCCTCGATGATGGTTCCGGAGCCCGGATTATCTGGATTCGTTTCGGTGGGTTCAAGTTCCAGCCGCGCGATGGGCCCGACCACGATGGCGCGCGCCAGCGTGGCGACGATGCCGGAGGCGCCAGGCACATAGCGTGTCACGTCGATGTCATGCGGGCGCACATAGGCGCGCGCCCTGGCGTCGCGCGCGCCGCTGTGCTCGGGCGAGTCGAGGCGCATGCCTTCGAGCTGCACCTGGCCGTTGTCGGCCCGTCCATGGAACAGGTTCACGTCGCCCAGGAAGCCGTAGACGAACGGGCTCGCGGGCTTGTCCCACACGTCCTGCGGCGAGCCGACCTGTTCGATCTGGCCCTTGTTGATGACCACCACGCGGTCGGCCACCTCGAGCGCCTCTTCCTGGTCGTGCGTGACGAAGATGGAAGTGACGTGCAGCTCGTCGTGCAGCCGGCGCAACCAGCGGCGCAGTTCCTTGCGCACCTTGGCGTCGAGTGCGCCGAAGGGTTCGTCGAGCAGCAGCACCTTGGGCTCTACCGCCAGCGCGCGGGCCAGCGCAATGCGCTGGCGCTGGCCGCCGGAGAGCTGCGACGGGTAGCGGTCGGCCAGCCAGTCGAGCTGCACCAGCTTGAGCAGCTCGGTCACCTTGGCCTTGATCTGCGCGTCGCTCGGGCGCTCCTTGCGTGGCTTCACGCGCAGGCCGAAGGCCACGTTCTCGAACACGGTCATGTGGCGGAACAGCGCGTAGTGCTGGAACACGAAGCCCACCTGCCGCTCGCGCACGTGCACGTCGGTGGTGTCCTCGCCCGAGAAAAGAATGCTGCCCGCGTCGGCCGTTTCCAGGCCCGCGATGATGCGCAGCAGTGTGGTCTTGCCGCAGCCCGAAGGGCCGAGCAGCGCGACCAGTTCGCCCGAATCGACGTCGAGGCTCACGTCGCGCAGTGCGCGGAAGTCGCCGAACTGCTTGCTGATGTTGCGGATTTCGATGCTCATGATTTCTTCTCTCTCACTCTCTCAGGCCGCGGTGGCTTCAGGGGGGCGCTCCGGGGGCAGCTCGGCAATGGCTTTCATCTCGCGCTCGTGGCGCCATTCGATCACCGACTTGATCACCAGCGTGACCAGCGCCAGGATCGCCAGCAGCGAGGCCACGGCGAAGGCGGCCACCGACTGGTATTCGTTGTAGAGCACTTCCACGTGCAGCGGCATGGTGTTGGTCTGCCCGCGGATGTGGCCCGACACCACCGACACCGCACCGAACTCGCCCATGGCACGCGCGTTGCACAGGATCACGCCGTACAGCAGGCCCCACTTGATGTTGGGCAGCGTCACGCGCCAGAAGGTCTGCCAGCCGGTCGCGCCGAGCACGATGGCCGCCTGCTCCTCGTCGGTGCCCTGCGCCTGCATCAGCGGCACGAGCTCGCGCGCGATGAACGGGAAGGTCACGAACACGGTCGCCAGCACGATGCCGGGCACGGCGAAGATGATCTTGATGTCGTGCTCGGCGAGCCACGGACCGAGCCAGCCTTGCGCGCCGAACACCAGCACATAAATCAGTCCCGCCACCACCGGCGACACCGCGAACGGCAGGTCGACAAGCGTGGTGAGGAAGGCCTTGCCGCGGAACTCGAACTTGGCGATGGCCCAGGCCGCCGCCACGCCGAACACGAGGTTCATCGGCACCGCGATGGCGGCCGTGATCAGCGTGAGGCGGATCGCGCTCCAGGCATCGGGCTCCTTCAGTGCGTCGAGGTAGGCACCGACGCCCTTGCGCAGCGCCTCGGTCGCCACGGCAGCTAGCGGCAGCACGAGGAACAGGAACATGAATGCCAGCGCGAGGCCGATCAGCACCCAGCGCACCCAGGGCGACTCGGTGGTGCCGGCTTGCGCGCGGCGAATGACTTTGGAAGGGGCGCTCATCTCATGCTCCCGCGCGGCGGCGCTGCCAGGCTTGCAGGCCGTTGATGACCAGCAGCAAGAGGAACGAAATGACCAGCATCACGAGCGCAACAGCCGTGGCGCCCCCGTAGTCGTACTGCTCCAGCTTCCCGATGATGATGAGCGGCGTGATCTCCGAGATCATCGGCATGTTGCCGGCGATGAAGATCACAGAGCCGTACTCGCCGATCGCCCGTGCGAAAGCCATGGCAAAGCCGGTGAGCAGCGCGGGCGCGATCGACGGAAAGATCACCTTGGTGAAGGTCTGCAGGCGCGTCGCGCCCAGCGAGGTGGCGGCTTCTTCCAGCTCCTTCTCGGTGTCTTCGAGCACCGGCTGCACCGTGCGCACCACGAAGGGCAGCCCGATGAAGATCAGCGCGATCACGATGCCCGCCGGCGTGAACGCCAGCTTGATGCCGTGCGGCTCCAGCAGTTGCCCGACCCAGCCATTGCCCGCGAGCAGCGCGGTCAGCGAGATGCCGGCCACGGCCGTCGGCAGCGCGAACGGCAGGTCGACCAATGCATCGACGATGCGCTTGCCCGGGAACTTGTAGCGCACCAGCACCCAGGCCACCAGCAGGCCGAACACCGCGTTCACGATGGCCGCGATCAGCGAGGCGCCGAAGGTCAGCCGGTACGAGGCCATCACGCGCGGCGCGGTCACGGCCACCCAGAACTGCTCCCAGGTCAGCGTGAATGTCTTGAAGACCAGCGCCGACAGCGGGATCAGCACGATCAGGCTGAGGTAAAGAATCGAGAAGCCGAGCGTGATGTGGAAACCGGGCAGCACGCGCTTGGCGCCCCCTGCCCGGTTGGCACGAGAAAAAGGCGCTCCCGCTGACGGGAGCGCCGAAGAAACAGCGCCGCTCATTACCTGCCGCCGGGGGTGTACAACTTGTCGAACTGGCCGCCGTCGTTGAAGTGCACCTTCTGCGCTTCGCCGAGGCTGCCGAACAATTCTTGCACCGTGAACAGTTGCAGCGGCTTGAAGGTCGATGCGTACTTCTTGAGCACAGCCTGCGAGCGCGGGCGCAGCGCATGCTTGGCCGCGATTTCCTGCGCTTCGTCGGAGTACAGCCAGTCGAGGTAAGCCTTGGCCAGTTCGCCCGTGCCCTTCTTGTTGACGGTGCGTTCCACCACGGCCACCGGGTTCTCGGCCACGATGCTGATCGACGGGTACACCGAGTCGACCTTGCCGGTGCCGAATTCACGGTCGATGGACACCACTTCCGATTCGAAAGTGATCAGCGCATCGCCGATGTTGCGTTGCAGGAAGGCGGTGGTCGCGTCGCGGCCACCGCGCGCCAGCACCGGCACGTTCTTGAACAGCTTGCCGACGAACTCGGCGGCCTGGGCGTCGGTGCCGCCCTTCTTCTTGATGTAGCCCCAGGCGGCCAGGTAGGCGTAGCGGCCGTTGCCGCCGGTCTTGGGGTTGACGATCACGACCTGCACGCCGGGCTTGACCAGGTCGTCCCAGTCCTTGATGCCCTTGGGGTTGCCGTTGCGCACCAGGAACAGCATGGTCGACGTGGTCGGCGATGCGTTGTCGGGGAATTTCTTGTTCCAGTCCTTCGCGACCACGCCGGCGTTGGCGAGGAAGTCGATGTCGGTGGAGGTGTTCATCGTCACCACGTCGGCGTCGAGGCCGTCGGCCACCGCGCGGGCCTGCGCGCTGGAGCCGCCGTGCGACTGGTCGATCTTCACGTCCTTGCCGGTGGCCTTCTTGTAGTGCGCCACGAAGGCCGCGTTGTAGTCCTTGTAGAACTCGCGCGCCACGTCGTACGAGGCGTTCAGCAGCCCGGTGCCCTGGGCAAAGGCGCTGCTGCCGGCGAGTGCGGAAGACGCCAGCGCGAGCACGGCGACGAAGGTCTTGATTCTGGAAGTCATGTGGTTGCCAGGTTTTCTGAAAATTCACGGCCCGCCGACCAGGCGGCGGGCTCGTCGGTCAAGGACTGAAGCAAGGCAAGGCCCAGCGGCCAGTCCCCGTGCCCCGAATCGATGTTGATGTGGCCCGCATTCTGCATCCGCACGAACTCGCTGCCCCAGGCGCGCGAATAGGCGCCCGCCAGGCGGATCGGACAGTACGGATCGTTGCTGCTGGCCACCACGATGCTGCGGTACGGCAGCGCGGCGTACGGCACGGGCGCGAAGTCGGACAGCACGGCGCGGCGTTCGGGGTCCGCAGGCGCCACCAGCAGCGCGCCCTGGATGCGGGCAGCGGCTTCGGCCGGCAGGTGCGCCGTGGCGATGCAGCCCAGGCTGTGCGCTGCGATCACCACCGGGCCGGGGCTGTCGAGCACCAGCTTCGCCAGCGTCGACACCCACGCATCGCGCTTGGGCGAGGCCCAATCGTCCTGCACCACCCGCGCCGCGCCGGGAATGCGCTCCTGCCACAGGCTCTGCCAGTGGCCGGGCCCGGAGTCGCGCCAACCTGGCACGATGATGACGCGGGTGTTCATGAGCACTCCCCCAGGCTTCGCGCACTTCGTGTCGCTTCGCCTCCCCCCTCGCCGGGGGCAACACCAGCGGCCCGGCAAAGCCGGTTCCGCGGTGTTCCACGAAGGAGCGTCGATGCTTTCACCGCCTGCTGTTCCGCTCTTACTTGTTCGGCTGCGGCGTGATGCGCAGGTAAGGCTTGACGGCCTTGAAGCCCTTGGGGAAGCGCTGGGCCAGTTCGGCCGGGTCCTGGATGCTCGGGATGATGACCACGTCGTCGCCGTCCTTCCAGTTCACGGGCGTGGCCACCTTGTGGCTGTCGGTGAGTTGCAGCGAGTCGATCACACGCAGGATCTCGTCGAAGTTGCGGCCGGTCGAGGCCGGGTAGGTGATGGTCGCGCGGATGACCTTCTTCGGGTCGATGATGTAGACGCTGCGCACCGTGGCCGTGGCCGAGGCGTTCGGGTGAATCAGGTCGTACAGGTCGGCCACCTTGCGGTCTGCGTCCGCAATGATCGGGAAGTTGACCGTGGTGTTCTGCGTCTCGTTGATGTCGCCGATCCATTCCTTGTGCTTGTCGGCCGGATCGACGCTCAACGCGATGGGCCTCACGCCGCGCTTGGCGAACTCGCCCGACAGCGCCGCGGTCTTGCCGAGTTCGGTGGTGCACACGGGCGTGAAGTCGGCCGGGTGCGAGAAGAACACCACCCACGAATCGCCGGCCCATTGGTAGAAGTCGAGGGGGCCTTCGCTGGAATCCTGGGTGAAATTGGGGGCTGTATCGCCGAGTCGCAGAGTCGCCATGGTCGCTCCTGGGATGGATGGGAGCTTCGGATTGTGCGAACCATTGCTTCAATGCCAAACGAATATCTGCTTGTTTGGATATGGCGTTTTCCGCATAACGAAGACATGGCGGGGAAATTTGGCGCTCATCTTTTCACAGCAAGCCGCGGCCCCCTCAGTACATCCGCATCTCCACGCCCTGCATATGCTCGACGAGGAAATCGATCAGCCGCCGCACTGCCGGCACCAGCGCGCGCCGCGGCGGAAACACCATGTGCGCGATGACCGTTGACGGCCCCCAGTCGCACAACACCTTCACGAGCCGGCCCGCATCGAGATCGGGGCGGCACATGTAGTCGGGCAGCAGCGTGGCGCCGATGCCGGCGAGCGCGGCCGCCTGCAGGGTCGCGATGTCGTCCGCTACGTAGCGCGGTGTGTGCGAATGCAGGTGGATCTCGCCATTCGGGCCTTCGAGGCGCCATTCGCTGCGGCCCTCGCCGTTGGCCGACATCGCCAGCGTCGGCAGCCGCGCCAGGTCGGCCGGCGCCTGGACCGGCCCCTGGCGCTGCATCAGCTCGGGGCTGGCTACCAGCACGCCACGGCTGGTGCCCAGGACTTTGGCCACCAGCGCCGTGCTGTCCTCGATGCTGGGCCGCACGCGCAGCGCGATGTCGATGCCCTCCTCGATCAGGTCCACCGGTCGGTTGATGACCCGCACGTCGACCCGCACCGCCGGATAGCGCTCCATGAACTGAGGCAGCAGATGGGCGAGCCCGCTGTAGGCGATGGTGACGGGGCAGCTCAGCCGCACCAGCCCGCTCGGCTCGGTCTGCACCTGCGCCACCGCCTCGGCCGCCGCCTGCGCCGCATCGCGCATGGCGGACGAATGCCGCAAGTAGATCTCGCCGGCCGGCGTGAGCGACAGGCGCCGCGTGCTGCGCTGCATCAGCTGCACGCCGAGCCGCTCCTCCAGATCCGCCACGCGGCGAGACAGGCGCGATTTGGGAATGCCGAGCGCCCGGCTGGCTGCCGCGAAGCCGCCGCGCTCAGCCACTTCGGCGAAGAAAACCATGTCGTTGAGGTCTTGCATGGCATCGATTGTCCTGCAAACAGGACGATCTAGGCAATTTTTGGCCACTTATCGAAGACTCGATACAAAAATAGAATTCTTCCATCCGCCGGCCACCTTGAGCGCCGACAGCCAACACAGAAAGTGATTGATTGACATGAAGCTGCTCCACATCGACTCCAGCATCCTCGGTACCAACTCCACCTCGCGCCTGCTCTCGGCCGAGGTCGTGACCGCGTGGCGCGCCGCCCACCCCGACACCGCCGTCGAATACCTCGACCTGGCCGTCGACACCCCCTCGCACTTCAGCGCCGATGCGCTGGGCATCAAGACCGGCGTGCAAGCACAGCCCACGGAAGCACAACAGCGTGAAAACGCCCTGTCCGAAAAGCTCGTGAGCCAGTTCCTGGCCTCGGACGTGATCGTCATCGGCACGCCCTTCTACAACTTCTCGATCCCGACGCAACTGAAGGCCTGGATCGACCGCCTCGCGCAGATCGGCCGCACCTTCAAGTACACCGACAAGGGCCCCGTGGGCCTGGCCGGCGGCAAGACCGTCATCGTGGCCTCGACCCGCGGCGGCATCTACTCGACCAGCGAAGGCGGCCAGGCAATGGAACACCAGGAGAGCTACCTCAAGGTGATCTTCGGCTTCTTCGGCATCACCGACGTGCGCTTCGTGCGCGCCGAGGGCGTGGCGATGGGCGACGAAGCCAGGGGCAAGGCCCTGGCCGCGGCCCGCGCCGACATCCTGGTGGCGACGGCCGAAGCCGCGAACCAGCGCGATGCCGCCATCGCAGCCTGAGTTCGCTCCCGCACCATGAAAAAAGCCGCCCGGCAGGGCGGCTTTTTTTGCTTTGCGCGGAGCAGATCAGATCAGGCTGCGTGGTTCTTGACCCAGGCCACGTACTTGTCCATCCAGCTCTGCAGGAACTTCTTCGAGCCTTCGTTGCCGATGTGGCCCTTGTCGTCGAACAGGTCGTCCTTGGCTTGCAGGAACACTTCGGGCGTGCCCATCGTGGGCACATCGAGGTAGGCCAGGATGTTGCGCAGATGCTGCTGCGCCAGCGCGGTGCCGATGGCACCCACCGAAATGCCGAGCACGCCGGCCGGCTTGCCCGCCCATGCGCTCTGGCCATAGGGGCGCGACGCATGGTCGATGGCGTTCTTCAGCACGCCGGGCACCGAACGGTTGTATTCGGGCGTGACAAACAGCAGGCCCTGAGCCGCCGCGATCTCGGTCTTGATGCGCTTCACCGCCGGCGCCTGGTTGCCGTCGTCGTCCTGGTTGTACAGCGGCAGGTCGTCGATGCGCAGGTTCTCGAAAGTGAAGTCCGCGGGTGCGAGGTGCGCCAGCGCGAGGGCCAGCTTGTGGTTGTACGAATCCTTGCGCAGGCTGCCGACAATGACGGCGATCCGGGTCTGGGCCATGGACGAAACTCCTTGTGTGAGGGGTTGGAATGACGGACACGATTATGCGAAGCGCCCAAGACCTTATCTGGAAAAGCCCATGCGGTGCCGGGCGTACGGCGTCGAATTGAACCGCATTCCGCCAACCCCATCAAGGCGCAGGACGCTCCCGTGACCCGGTCCTCTTCTTCGCACTGCGCCCCCAAGGCGCACGCCTGATGCGGCCCTTTGCCCGCCAGCGACTGCTGGAGAAGGCGACGGCGCAAAGCAGCCTCGCGCGAACGAAGGCATCATCGCTTCCGATCTTTTTTTGGCTCAGGAGCGACACGCGATGAGATTTCTGGTGGTGGGTGCCGGCGCACTCGGTGGTTATTTCGGCGGCCGTCTGCTGGAGGCGGGGCGAGACGTCACCTTCCTGCTGCGCCCGCGCCGTGCGGCACAGCTCGCAAAAACCGGGCTGGTGGTGCAGAGTCCCTTCGGCAACCTGCAGCTGCCCGCACCCAGGCACGTGCTGGCCGACGGCATCGACGGCCCCTACGATGTGGTCGTGGTCGGCAGCAAGGCCTACGACCTCGATTCGACGATGGACTCCTTCGCGCCGGCGGTCGGCCCCGACACCGTGATCCTTCCGCTGCTCAATGGCATGAGCCACCTCGACCGCCTGGCCGAACGCTTCGGCAGCGAGCGTGTGCTGGGCGGCCTGTGCATGATCTCGGCCACGCTCGACGACGAGGGCCACGTGCTGCACCTCAACGACATGCATGGGCTGAGCTACGGCGAACGCGCCGGCGGCCGCTCGGCCCGCGTAGATGCCATCGCGGCACAGTTCGCGGGTGCGAAATTCGATGCCACGGCCAGCGAGAGCATCTCGCAGGACATGTGGGAAAAGTGGGTCTTCATCGCTTCGGCAGCAGGCCTCACGAGCTTGATGCGCGCGTCCATTGGCGACATCGTGAGCGCCGGCGGGCAGGACGTGGCGCTGTCGATCTTCGACGAGTGCTGCGCCATCGCCGCGCACAAAGGCTTTGCGCCCCGCCCCGCCGCCGTGCAGCGCGGGCGCGCCATCATGACGGCCGCCGGCTCGCCGATGACGGCGTCGATGTACAAGGACATGGTGCGCGGCGCGGCGGTCGAGGCGGATCACATCGTCGGCGACCTGCTGAGCCGCGCGGCGCCAAGTAATTCGCCAGTGCCGACGGTGCTGCGCACCGCATACGTCCACCTCAAGGCCTACGAAGCGCAACGCGCCCGCACGGCGAGCGCCTGAGGCCATGCGCGACGCGCTGGCGTTCCTGCACACGGCACACGTGCATGTGCCGACCTTCGAGCGGCTGGCGAGCGAGATCGCGCCCGCCCTGCGCGTGCGGCATTCGGTGCGGGAGGACCTGCTGGCCGATGCGCGCGTGGTGGGCCTCGATGACTCGGGGCTCGTGACACGCGTTCACGACGCCATGCGCGAAGCCGCATCCGGCGGTGCTGCGGTCGTCGTCTGCACCTGCTCGACCATTGGCGCCATCGCGGAACGAACAGCTCCGAGCGGCGCGTTCAAGGCCATGCGCATCGATCGCGCCATGGCCGACCGCGCTGTGCGCGCCGGGCCGCGCGTGCTGATCGTGGCGGCGCTCGAAAGCACGCTTGCGCCTACAGAGGCCTTGATTCTCTGCGCTGCGGAGAACGCGAGCGTCACGGTGCAGCCAGACGCATTGCTCGTCGAAGAAGCCTGGCCCTATTTCGAAGCCGGCGACGGCACGCGCTACATCGAGGCCCTGGCCCGTTCGATCCGCGCTGCGTCAGGCAGGGCTGACGTCGTCGTGCTGGCACAGGCCTCGATGGCCCCCGTGGCCGCCCTGCTCGCGGACCTCGGCATCGACGTACTCAGCAGCCCCGCACTGGGCGTTGAACGCGCAGTAGCGCTGGCGGCTACTCCGACTTGAGGATCGTCTCCCCCTTCAACATGCCCATGTCCCGGATGTTGAAGCGATGCCGCTTCCAGCCCTCCCAGGTCCGCCGCATGTGCGTGACCGAGATGAAATAGTACAGAACCTTGAACATGCCGAGCGGCCCCCGCATCGGCGTGCCGCGGTAGATGTCGCCGGCCAGCAGCGACATCAGCCCCTCCTTCACGCGGAAGGGGTTGCCCGGGTGCATGAACATGTCGCGGATGGTCGGGTTGGTCACGCGGTAGATGAACCACGAGTACTCGCTCGGGCCCTTGCGCATCATGGCCTCGAAGTCCTTGCGTGCGGCCGCCAGCTCGGTGGGCCGATCGAGCGCCTTTGCCACCAGTTCGGCGCCGTCGAAGGCGCTGTGCATCGCGAGGTACACGCCCGAGGAAAACATCGGGTCGATGAAGGTGAAGGCGTCGCCCAGCAACAGGTAGCGATCGCCCGTGGCATGCGTGCTCGAATACGAGAAATTGCCGGTGGCGTGCACCGCATCGTCGACCAGCGTGGCGTTCTTCAGGCGTTCCACCAGCACCGGACAGGTCGCGATGGTGTCGTAGAAGAACTCCTTCAGCGGCTTGTCGCGCGTCTTCAGGTAGTACGGCCAGCACACCGCGCCCACGCTGGTGGTGCCGTCGGCCAGCGGAATGAACCAGAACCAGCCATGCGGGAACCAGCAGATGCTGATGTTGCCTTCCTTCTTGCCCTCCAGCCGCTCGGCGTTCGTGAAGTGGCCGAACAGCGCGGTGCTGTTGTGGTCGGGGTTCTTTTCCTTGCAGCGGAACTTGTTGGCCAGCAGCGTGTCGCGGCCGGTGGCATCGACCACGAAGCGGGCGCGCCAGCTGCGGCGTGCGCCGTCGTCCATCTCGGCTCGCACCGTGGCGCCGTCGGCATCGAAGGCCACGTCGCGCACCTTGCAGCCTTCGATCGTCTGCGCGCCGCGCGCGGCCGCGTTGCGGAACAGCAGTTCGTCGAGCTCCGAACGGCGCACCTGCCAGGCGGAGTCGAGCGACTTGTCCATCCCTTCGGCAAAGTCCACGTAGCTGCGGTGCTCGTGCTCGGGCGAGACGAACTCGATGCCGAACTTGGGCATGCCGATCTTCTCGACCTGGTCGCGCACGCCGAGCTTGTCGAACAATTCGACGTTCGCGGGCAGCAGCGATTCGCCGATGTGAAAACGCGGATGGTGTTCCTTCTCGACCAGCACCACCTTGCGGCCCTGCTGCGTCAGCAGCGCCGAAATCGTCGACCCGGCGGGGCCGCCGCCGATCACGAACACGTCGCAGGATTCTGGAGAACTGGAAACGCCGGGGGAGGAAACCTGAGGCTGGGACATGCGAAGACAAGCTGCGTTGTTGACAGCGACAGAGCATAGCGCGCTCGCATCGCCCGACGCAAAACGGGCTGGTCGCATGGGTCGGGAGACGGCACACTTGTGCCCCACCATCCCTTGCCCTTGAGGCATTGCACGCCATGTTCCTGCATCGCCTTGCCTTGGCTGCCGCGCTCTGCCTGACTGCCGCATGGAGCCATGCGGCGGGCTTCAGCTTCATCGAAGTCCCGGCCGACAAGGACGGGCCGGCCTTGCGTGGCGCGGTGTGGACACCTTGCGAGACGGCGCCCGGCGAGATCGCGTTCGGACTGATCGCCATTTCGGCCGCCAGGGATTGCCCCATCGCCGGCACGAAGCTCCCGCTGGTGCTGATGTCGCATGGCTCGGGCGGCTCGTTCCTGGGTCACCACGACACCGCCGCCGCGCTGGCCGATGCCGGCTTCGTGGTCGCCGCCATCAACCACCCGAACGACAACTTCCAGGATCTCGAACGTCGGGGCCATCTCTCGACGCTGGCCGCGCGGCCGGTCGACATGCGGCGGCTGACCGACCACATGCTCGGCGCATGGCCCGCGCGCGAGAAGCTCGCCGCCGACCAGGTCGGCTTCTTCGGCTTCTCCCGCGGTGGCTTCACCGGCCTCGTGGCGACGGGCGCGGTGCCTGACTTCAGGCTCGGCCTGCGCTTTTGCACGCCGACATCGAAGATTCCGTTCTGCGGACAGATCCAGCGCCAGGAGCTGCCTGCGCCTCCGGTGCGCGATGCGCGCATCAAGGCCGCCGTCATCGTCGATCCGCTGAGCTTCTTCGACGCCGAGGGGTTGAATCAGGTCGCGGTGCCCGTCCAGCTTTGGGCCTCTGCCCGTGGCGGCGACGGGGTGACTCCGGACGACGTGGAAGCCATCCGCCGCAACCTTCCCGTGCCGCCGGACTGGCACGTGGCCGCGAACGCCGGGCACTTCGCGTTTTTGGCGCCCTGCGCGCCCGCCATGGCCAAGGCCCTGCCGGAGATCTGCAACGACGGCGCCGGCTTCGACCGCTCCGCCTTCCATGCGGACTTCAATGCCAGGGTGCTCGCCTTTTTCAGGCAGCACCTCACATCGAAGCCCTGATCCGGCCGCGCTACCGCGTGCGCCGCTGGCCAGCCAGTCGCCGTACCACCGCCACCAGCCGGTCGATTTCGTCGAAGGTGTTGTAGAACGCCAGCGACGGCCGCACTGTGGTCTCGACGCCGAAGCGCCGCAGGATCGGCTGCGCGCAGTGGTGCCCCGTGCGCACCGCAATGCCCTCGTCGTTGAGCGCGTGGCCCACCTCCTCGGTGCTGTAGCCGTCGAGCACGAAGGACATCACGCTGGCCTTGTCGGCCGCCGTGCCGATCAGCCGCACACCCGCAATCGCACCGAGCTGCGCCATGCCGTACAGCAGCAGGTCGTGTTCGTAGCGCGCGATGTTCTCGATACCGACCTTGTTGACATAGTCGATGGCGGCGCCTAGCCCCACGGCGTCGGCAATGTTGCCGGTGCCGGCCTCGAACTTGTTCGGGATCGGCTGGAACACGGTCTTCTCGAAGGTCACGTCGGCAATCATGTTGCCGCCGCCCTGCCAGGGCGGCATGTCTTCGAGCACCTCGCGCTTGCCCCAGATCACGCCGATGCCGGTGGGGCCGAAGACCTTGTGGCCCGAGAACACGAAGAAGTCGGCTCCGATGTCCTGCACGTCCACGCGCATGTGCGACACCGATTGCGCGCCGTCGACCAGCGCCTTCGCGCCCGCGCGGTGCGCCAGCTCGACGATCTCCTTCACCGGTACCACGGTGCCCAGCGCATTCGAGACCTGCGTGACTGCCACGATCTTCGTGCGGTCGTTCAGCAGCTTGCGGTATTCGTCGAGCAGCACCTGGCCCGAGTCGTCCACCGGGATCACGCGCAGCTTCGCGCCCTTGGCGGCGGCGAGCTGCTGCCAAGGGACGATGTTGGCGTGGTGTTCGAGGTTCGACACGATGATCTCGTCGCCCTCGCCCACGTGCTGCCCACCCCAGCTCTTGGCCACGAGGTTGATGGCCTCGGTGGTGCCGCGCACGAAGATCACCTCTTCGATTTCGGGTGCGTTGATGAAGCGGCGCACCCGTTCGCGCGCACCTTCGTAGGCGTCGGTAGCGCGCGCGGCCAGCTCATGGGCTGCGCGGTGGATGTTCGAGTTCTCGTGCTCGTAGAAGTACGCGATGCGGTCGATGACCGATTGCGGCTTGTGCGTGGTGGCGGCGTTGTCGAACCACACGATCTGCTTGCCGTTCACCCGCTCCTGCAGGATCGGGAAGTCGCGTCGCACGGCGTGCACGTCGAACGGCGGGTGCTGGCCGCGGCCGGCCAGTGGCACTGCATCGGGCCTGCGCGGATCAGCCTTTGCCGGCGTAACGAAGCCGTTGGGCAAACGCACCGCATCGACAAAATAGAACTGCGGCTCACTCCCTCGCCCCTCTGGGAAGAGGGTTGGGCTGAAAGGTTGCCCCGCCCCCTGATACGGCCGCTGGCCCTCACCCCAGTCCTCTTCCGGAGGGAGAGGGGGCAAGACTCCAGCGGTCGCGCCGGCCGGTGGATGCCCGTAGCTGTTGCCCACGAAGTAGAACGGCGAGGCCCCGGCATGCCGTGCAACGGGTGCGGCAGGCGCATTCGCCTGCTGCGGCACGCCCAGCACCGCACCGCCCGAGCGCGGCTCGAACGCCGGCGCCACCGACAGCACGCTGTCCGGCACGCCATTGCCTGCCACCGCATGCGGCCGCAAGGCCGGCGCGCGGTTCGCGAGCGAGGGCAGTTGCGTGGGTGATGCCGGCAGCAAGTTGGCGCCCGGAATCTGCCCTTGCGGAACCGGCGTGCCCGGCACGCTCGGCCCGAAGCCCGCAGGGCTTGCCAGCGGCGAACCCGGTGGCGCGACGTTGGCGGGAAACTGCGCGCCCGGCACCTCGGAGAACATGGCGCTCGCCATGCGCGCGAGGATGGCCGGGTCGAACGGCGCGTCGGGCGCCTCGCCCGGAATCGATGGAGTGCTGCTCACCGCGGCTTACTTGTAGGTGTCGGGATAGTCGTGGTACTTGCCGATCTCGACGTCGTCGAGCACGGCCAGCGCGTCGGTGGTCAGCACCGCGAGCGAGCAGTACAGCGAGATCAGGTAAGACGCGATCGCGTGATTGTTGATGCCCATGAAGCGCACCGACAGCCCCGGGCCCTGCTCGCCCGACAGACCCGGCTGGAACAGGCCCACCACGCCCTGGCGCTTGTCGCCCACGCGCAGCAGCAGGATCTTGCTCTTGCCGTCGGCCACCGGCACCTTGTTCGACGGAATCAGCGGAATGCCGCGCCAGGTGATGAACTGCGAACCGAACAGGCTCACAGTCGGCGGCGGCGTGCCGCGGCGCGTGGCTTCGCGCCCGAAAGCGGCGATGGCCAGCGGGTGCGTGAGGAAGAATGCCGGCTCCTTCCACACCTTGGTCAACAGCTCGTCGAGGTCATCAGGCGTGGGCGCACCGGTCAGCGGGAAGATGCGCTGCTCTTCCGTCACTTGCGCCAGCAGGCCGTAGTCGGGGTTGTTGATGAGCTCGCTCTCCTGGTTCTCCTTGATCGTCTCGATCGTGAGGCGCAGCTGCTCCTTGATCTGGTCGTGCGGGCTGCTGTAGAGGTCGGAGATGCGGGTGTGCACGTCGAGCACGGTGCTCACGGCATTGAGGTAGTGCTCGCGCGGGCTTTCTTCGTAGTCGACGAAGGTGCGCGGCAGCTGGTTTTCTTCTTCGCGCGAGGTGCAGGTGACCTTGATCGATTCGGGATTCTTGACCTTGTTCACGCGGTAGATGCCGGCCTCCACCGGCACCCATTGCAGCAGGTGCGTCAGCCAGCGCGGGCTGATGGTTTCGAGCTGGGGGACTGTCTTGGTGGCATTGGCCAGCTGGCGTGCGGCGTTGTCGCCAAGGGCGGTGATACCACCGACTGTTGCGCTCATGAATCAAGGCTCCGTGTTGAGAAGAAAGTGGCCGCCAGTGTCCGGTAGCCACGGGTTTTCCCTCAACAGGCTATAGCCGCCAAGTTGATCCTTCGCGCAAGACGCGATTGTTCCAACTGCTCGCAGCGCATGAGCAGGCCGACCATGTTGATGCCGAGCGCGGTGGCCAGCTTCTGCGCGGTAACGATCGACGGGATGACGCGGCCGCGTTCGATCTCGCCCACGTAGGAGCGGTTCAGATCGGAGCGCTCGGCCAGCTCCTCCTGCGACCAGCCCTCGCCTTCGCGCAGCTGGCGGATGGTCACGCCGAAGTCTTCGACGAATGCTTTCATGCGCCACCCTTCGGTGCGTTCTGCAGGCTGGCCTGCGTGATGCTCGCACCCGGTTTCACGTCGTCGGTGATCCAGACGTTGCCGCCGATGACCGCGCCCTTGCCAAGCGTGACGCGGCCGAGAATGGTCGCGCCCGCGTAGATGACCACGTCGTCTTCCACCACCGGATGCCGCGGCAGCCCCTTCTGCAGGTTGCCCTCGGTGTCGATCGGAAAACGCTTGGCACCGAGCGTCACGGCCTGGTACAGCCGCACGCGCTTGCCGATGACCGCCGTCTCGCCGATCACGACGCCAGTGCCATGGTCGATGAAGAAGCCCGCGTCGATCTGCGCGCCCGGGTGGATGTCGATGCCCGTCTGCCCGTGCGCCAACTCGGCCACGATGCGTGCCAGCAGCGGCAGGCCGAGCTTGTAGAGTTCGTGCGCAAGGCGATGGTGGATCATCGCGAGCACGCCGGGGTAGCACAGCAGCACCTCGTCGACGCTGCGCGCGGCCGGGTCGCCCTGGTAGGCCGCGAGCACGTCGCTGTCGAGCAGGCGGCGCAGTCCGGGCAGCGCGTTCGCGAACCGGCGCACGGCCTCGGTGGCGATGTCATCGACCTCGTGCGCGGGGCGCGGCTCGTGGCGCGCGTTGTAGTTGAGTTCGAGCCGTGCCTGCGCCAGCAGCGCCTGCAGGGCCGCATCGAGCGTGTGGCCGACGTAGAAGTCTTCACTCTCGTGGCGCAGGTCCGGCGGGCCCAGCCGCATCGGAAAGAGCGCACCTTTCAGCGACTCGACGGTCTGCGCAAGCGCATCGCGCGACGGAAACTCGCGTGCGCCGGGCTCGCGCGAGCGGCGCTGCGAGTCGCGCCACTCGTCGCGCACGCTGTGCAGCGCACGCACGATGTCGCTCACTTCGAAATGGGCCATGTGTGTTTCTCCCTGGAAGATGTGCCTGGTGCGCTCAGTCCTGCACCCACGGCAGGCCGTGGAAGCGCCAACCGTCGGAGCCGCCGCGATGCTGCTGCGCATCGATCTCGCCCTCGAAGCCTTCGAGCACGTTGAACACCTGCGTGAAACCCGCCTTGGCAGCGGCCTCGGCCGCCAGCGCGGACCGCTTGCCGCTGCGGCACAACAGCAGCACCACGGCCTCCTTGCCGCCGTCCTTCGCAAGCCTGGCTTCGAGTTCGCGCACGAAGCGGGGGTTGCGCGTGAGCGCCGTACCGGTGGCCCACGCCACGTGCAGGCTCTCGCGCACATGGCCGACGAACTTGCGTTCTTCACCCGAGCGCACATCGACCAGCACGGCCAGGCCCTTCTGCACCAACTCCCAGGCCACCGGTGGCGTCACGCCGCCGGCGTAAGGCAAATTGCTTTCGGTGGCCTTGGCGCGCGCCTGTTCCAGTGCTTCGGGCAAGACGAGTTCTTCAACTTCCACTGACATGCTGTGCGGCTCCTGTTGTGCGTTGGATTCGCCTTGATGGCGATGGCCACCACTGTAGGAGCCCGGGGCGCAAGCTCAAACAACCGAAAAGTCGGTTCCTAACAACCAGACGTTGTATAGCCGCATGTCAGGCAGCGGCTCCCGCGGTGGCGGCGCGCACGGCCGGCGCGGTCTGATCCACGCTCTGCTTTCAGGAACACCGCCAGGTTCGAGTTGGGCGTTCGCCTCGAAGATGTTGATCCTCCCTGTGGGCTCAACTCCGATGACGATGATCTTTCCATTTCTGAAAGTCACGGAAGCGTCACCTGAACACGACATCGGAGCAATCCAGGAGATCCTTGTTCTCCCACACAGACCCACTGGAGGGTTCGACGACTTCGATCTTCTTTACTGAATCAAGCGGATACCGCTTGTCAGCCGCGTGGACCAGGGCGCCTGTTGCAGCTGCAACCAACGCCGCCATGCCCCGCAGATCGCTGCAAGCACACACCCTCGAAAACGAAAAAACCCGGCGCCAAAGCGGCGCCGGGTCATCGCAGATGCCCGAGGGTCCGTCAGAGCTTCGCGATCGAAACCTCGGTCGACTTCACGAGCGCGACCACGTCGGAGCCCACCTTCAGCTGCAGCTCGTCGACCGAGCGCGTGGTGATGACCGAGGTGACGATGCCCCAGGCGGTCTCGACGTCGACTTCGGAGACGACGTCGCCGCGGATGATCTCGCGGACCTTGCCCTTGAACTGGTTGCGCACGTTGATGGCTTGGATGGACATGATGTTTCTTTCTCTTTCAGGTTGAAGGAATGATCGGGATGGGTAAAACAGGAGCGATGCGATCACCTGGCCGCGGCCAAGGCCTGTTCGAGGTCGGCGATCAGGTCGTCGATGTGCTCGATGCCGACCGACAGGCGAACTGTGTCCTCCGTGACGCCGGCCTTGGCAAGCTCTTCGGGCGACAACTGCCGGTGCGTGGTCGATGCGGGGTGCGTGGCCAGCGAGCGCACGTCGCCGATGTTCACGAGGCGCGTGAAGAGCTTCAGCGCATCGAGGAACTTCGCCCCGCCCTCGCGACCGGCGCCGATGCCGAAGGTCAGCACGCCGCTGGAACGGCCGCCGAAGTACTTCTTCGCCAGCGCATGGTCGGCATGGTCTTCGAGCGCCGCGTAGTTCACCCAGTTGACGGCCTTGCTCTGCTTGAGGTGCTGCGCCACCGCCAGTGCATTGCTGCTGATGCGGTCCATGCGCAGCGCCAGCGTCTCGATGCCCTGCAGGATCAGGAAGGCGTTGAACGGCGAGATGGCCGCGCCCGTGTTGCGCAGCGGCACCACGCGTGCGCGGCCGATGTAGGCGGCCGCGCCCAGCGCCTCGGTGTAGACCACGCCGTGATAGCTCACGTCGGGTTCGTTCAAGCGCCTGAAGCGCTGCTTGTGCTCCGCCCACGGGAACTTGCCCGAATCGACGATGGCGCCGCCGATGCTGGTGCCGTGGCCCCCCAGGTACTTGGTGAGCGAATGCACCACGATGTCGGCGCCGTGCTCGATGGGTCGGCTCAGGTACGGCGACGGCACCGTGTTGTCGACGATCAGCGGCACGCCGTGGCGGTGCGCGATCTCGGCGATGGCCGCGATGTCGGTCACGTTGCCGGCCGGGTTGCCCAACGATTCGACGAACACCGCCTTGGTCTTCTCGTCGAACAGCTTATCGAAACTCGACGGATCGCGGTGGTCCGCGAAACGCGTGGTAATGCCGAACTGCGGCAGCGTGTGGGCGAACAGGTTGTAGGTGCCGCCATACAGCGCGGTGCTGCTGATGATGTTGTCGCCCGCCTCCGCGATGGTCTGGATCGCATAGGTCACGGCCGCCTGGCCCGAGGCCAGCGCGAGCGCCGCGATGCCGCCTTCCAGCGCGGCCACGCGCTGCTCCAGCACGTCCTGCGTCGGGTTGTTGATGCGGGTGTAGATGTTGCCCGGCACCTTCAGGTCGAACAGGTCGGCGCCGTGCTGCGCGCTGTCGAAGGCGTAGGCCACCGTCTGGTAGATCGGCGGCGCGACGGCGCGGGTGGTCGGCTCGGGCGAATAGCCGGCGTGCACCGACAGGGTTTCGAATTTCCAGTTCTGCGACATGCGGATCACCTTTCAGAGTTGAAGGAAAAAGCGAGCTGGCGGATTGAATTCATCCAGGAATACCGCGGAACCGGCTCTGCCGGGCCGCTGGTATTGCCCCCAGCGAGGGGGTTGGCGGCCACACGAAGTGGGCAAGCCTGGGGGGTGAACATCAAATTGCCCAGCGCAGGGCATGGGCCGGGGGCGTGAGCCAACTGGCATCGGTGCTTTGCGCGTCGGTCTCTTCGGACTTCTGCAGCACCCTGTCGAGGATTCGTTTTTCAATCGCCGCAAAGGCAGGGTCGCCCTGCGAGCGCGGACGGGCCAGCGCGATGTTCTCGTCGAGTGCGATGCGGCCGTCTTCGATCAGGATCACGCGATCGGCCAGCGCAACGGCTTCCTGCACGTCGTGCGTCACCAGCAGCGCGGTGAAGCGGTGGTGCTGCCACAGGTTCTCGATGAGGCGGTGCATCTCGATGCGCGTCAACGCATCCAGCGCGCCCAGCGGCTCGTCGAGCAGCAGCAGGCGCGGGTGGTGCACCAGCGCGCGCGCCAGTGCCACTCGCTGGCGCTGCCCGCCCGACAGGCGTGCAGGCCATTCGTTCTCGCGGTCGGCCAACCCGACTTGCGCGAGCACTTCCTTGCCGCGCGCCTTCGCATCGTTCGACAGGCCCAGCGTCACGTTGTCGAGCACGCGGCGCCAGGGAAGAAGGCGCGCCTCCTGGAACATGATGCGGGTGTCGTCGTGCAGCCCGTTCACGGCCTTGCCGTCGGTGTAGAGCCCGCCAGAGCTCGGTTCCTCCAGGCCCGCGACGAGCCGCAGCAGCGTGCTCTTGCCGCAGCCGCTGCGCCCGACGATGGCGATGAACTGACCCGGCTCGATGGTCAACCGGGTGTTGCGCAGCACTTCGCGCGCGCCATAGCGCTTGTGCAGGCCGCGCGCTTCGAGGCGCACGCCGCCGGCGATGGCCTGGGATTGGATGTCTTTCAGAACGGCACTCATGGGTCAGGCTCCAGGCTTGAACAGCGCCACATTCAGCGCATCGATCTTTCGGGGCAGCAGCTTTTCGGCGAAAAAGGCGTCGGCGATACGCTGCTGTTCGACCAGACCCTCGGGCGCCACCGGGCGCACCGCGTAGCTGCGGCGGGCGTTGGCCTGTTCGATGGTCGCGGCGTCGAGGCCCCACACCGGGGACAGCAATGCGGCCGCCTCCTTCGGGTTCTGCTTGACCCACCGGCCGGTCTTCTCCAGTTCGGCATAGACCACGCGCAGCACGTCGGGTCGCGCCTTCGCGAACCTGGTGCGCGCCAGGTAGTAGCGCTGGTACGACGCGATGCCCGTGCCGTCGGCCAACACGCGCACCTTCGACTGGCGCTGCGCGGCGGCGAGGAACGGATCCCACACCACCCAGGCGTCGATCGCGCCCTTCTCGAAGGCTGCACGGCCGTCGGCAGGCGTGAGGTAGGCGGGCTCGATGTCCTTGAACGACAGACCGGCATTGTCGAGCGCGGCGATCAGCAGGTAGTGCGCACCAGCCGCCTTGGCAAAACCGACCTTCTTGCCCTTCAGGTCGGCCACGATCTTGAGCGGCGAATCTTCACGCACGACGATGGCCTGCGCGGCGGGCGACGGCGCTTCCTGCGCGATGAAGGTCAGGTCGGCGCCTGCCGCCTGTGCGAACACGGGCACGGTGTCGGCCACGTCGGCGCTGATATCGAGGTTGTCGAGGTTCAGCGCTTCGAGCAGCGGCAGGCCGCTGGTGAACTCGTGCCAGCTCAGCGCGGCTTTGAGCGGCGCGAGCTGCTTCTCGAGCGCGCCCTGTGCCTTGAGCACGGCGATCAACGTCGACGACTTCTGGTAGCCGAGCCGCACGATGACCGGCCGCGCGGCCACGCCCTGTGCAAGCACCGTGCTGGCCCCCATTGCGCCCAGCGTGGCGATGGCCGCGCGTCGGGAGATGATGGACGAATGTGTCATGCCCTGGCCCTCACTTCGCCTTCTTCTGGTATCCGGGGTGCCAGCGCAGCCACCATTGCTCCAGCCCGCGCGCGAACAGGTCGGCCAGCTTGCCGAGCAGCGCGTACAGCAGGATGCCCACCAGCACGATGTCGGTCTGCAGAAACTCGCGGGCGTTCATCGTGAGGTAGCCGATGCCGGCCTGCGCCGAGATGGTCTCGGCCACGATCAGGATCACCCACATCAGGCCGAGCGAGAAGCGCAGGCCCACCAGGATCGACGACAGCGCCCCCGGCAGGATCACCTCGCGGTACAGCTGCCATCGCGACAGGCCATAGGTGCGGCCCATCTCGATCAGCTGCGGATCGACGTTGCGGATGCCGTGGAAGGTGTTGAGATAGATCGGGAAGAACACCGACACCGAGATCAGGAACAGCTTGGCCGATTCGTCAATGCCGAACCACAGGATCACCAGCGGGATCAGCGCGAGCGCCGGAATGTTGCGCACCATCTGGATGGTGGAGTCGAGCAGCGTCTCGGCGAACTTCACCGAGCCCGTCAGCAGGCCCAGCGCGAGCCCTGCCCCGCCGCCGATGGCGAGCCCCGCCAGCGCGCGGCCCGCGCTGACCTTCACGTGTGTCCACAGCTCGCCCGAGGCCGTGAGCGTCCATGCGGCCTTGACCACGTCGACCGGCGCCGGCAGCACGCGGGTGCTGAGCCAGCCCAGCGACGACGCGATCTGCCAGAACACGATGAGCCCGACGGGCACGAGCCACGGCACCAGCCGCTTCGCGACGTTGACGGCGAACCCTGCGAGCGTGCTGCCGGTGTTTTCCACCGGCGCCACGGCCGGCAGCTCCTGAACTTGTTCGGTCATGTGATTCCCTCTTTTCAAGAAACACCGTGGAGCCGGCTTTGCCGGGCCGCTGGTGTTGCCCCCTGCAAGGGGATTGGCGAAGCGACACGAAGTGCGCAAAGACTGGGGATGTGCGTCATTTCTAGCTTTGGGAAGCGAGGCGCGAGGGCGCGTCGAGATTGGCAACGACTTCGCCGAACGGGCCGCTCAGCGAGCCGCCGGCCAGCTGCGTCTTCGCCTTGCGCGAGAGCAGCGGGAACACCAGCTCGGCGAAGCGGTAAGCCTCTTCGAGGTGCGGATAGCCCGAGAGAATGAACTTGTCGAGGCCGAGCGCTGCGTACTCCTCGATGCGCGCCGCGACGGTCTTCGGGTCGCCCACCAGCGCGGTGCCGGCGCCACCGCGCACGAGGCCCACGCCGGCCCAGAGGTTGGGCGAAATCTCCAGTTCTGCACGCGAGCGCCTGGCGCCGCCCGCATGCAGCGCGGCCATGCGGCGCTGGCCTTCGGAGTCCATGCGCGCAAAGGCGGCCTGGGCGCGAATGACCGTCTCGTCGTCGACGCGGCTGATCAGTTCCTCGGCAGCCTTCCATGCGGCGTCTTCGGTCTCGCGCACGATCACGTGCAGGCGAATGCCGAACTCCACCGTCCGCCCTTTGCGCGCGGCACGGTTGCGCACGTCGGCGATCTTCCTGGCCACCTCCGCGGGCGGTTCGCCCCATGTGAGATAGGCATCGACCTGCTCGGCCGCAAGCTCGTGCGCGGCGGCCGACGAGCCGCCGAACCACACCGGTGGATGAGGGTTCTGCACCGGCGGATAGAGCAGCTTCGCGCCCTTCACGCTCAGGTGCCGGCCCTCGTAGTCGAAGGCCTGCCCGCCGTGGCTGCGCGCAAGAATCTCGCGCCAGATGCGGATGAACTCGGCCGACTGCTCGTAGCGCGATGCATGGTCGAGGTAGACACCATCGCCTTCGAGCTCGGTCTGGTCGCCGCCGGTCACGAGGTTCACGAGCACACGCCCGCCCGAGAGCCGGTCGAAGGTCGCGGCCATGCGCGCGGCCAGGCTGGGCTGATGCAGGCCGGGGCGCACCGCGACCAGGAACTTGAGCTTCTTCGTCGAGCCGATCAGGCTGGAGGCGATGACCCAAGGGTCTTCGCACGAACGGCCCGTCGGGATCAGCACGCCTTCGTAGCCGAGGTTGTCGGCCGCGCCGGCAATCTGCTGCAGGTAGGCCAGGTCGACGGGGCGCGCGCCTTCGCTCGTGCCGAGGTAGCGGCTGTCGCCGTGCGTGGGGAGGAACCAGAAGATCTGCATCACGCGATCCCCGCGCCGGCGGCTTCGAGCACGTTGATCTTTTTGGGGATCAGCTTCAGCGCGAAGAAGGTGTCGGCAATTTTTTGCTGCTCGCCCAGGATGGCTTTGGTGATGGGCGAGGTGCCGAAGGCCGTGCGGCCCTGCGCGAGGTCGGCCACCGGCTTGGGCAGGCCCCAGAGCGCAGCCAGCTCGGTGGCCAGTTCGTCCTTGTGGGCGGCGCCCCAGGTGTCGACCTTGTTGACCTCCTCGATCGCGATCGCGAGCACGTCGGCGTTCTTCGCGACGTAGTCGAGCGACGAGAAGTAGTAGCCGCGGTTGCCGACCACGCCGGTGGCGTCGGCCAGGATGCGCGCGTCGAGCGACTTCTGGGCCGCGGCCAGGAACGGATCCCAGATGACCCATGCGTCGACCGAGCCCTTCTCGAACGCGGCGCGCGCATCGGCCGGCGGCAGGTAGACAAGGTTGAGGTCCGCGTATGCGAGGCCGTGCTTTTCGGCCAGCTTGACGATGAAGTAGTGAACGTTCGAGCCCTTGTTGAGCACGATCTTCCTGCCCTTCAGATCTGCCACGGTCTTGATGGCGGAGCCCTTGGGCACCAGCACCGCCTCGGCCTGCGGACGCGGCACCGTCGCACCCACGTAGGCCAGCGGCGCACCGGCGGCCTGCGCGAAGATGGGCGGCGCCTCGCCCACGTCGCCGAAATCGATCGAGCCGACGTTCAGTGCTTCGAGCTGCACGGGGCCGGCCGTGAACTCGGTCCACTTCACGCTCACACCGAGCGGTGCCAGGCGCTTCTCGAGCGTGCCGCGGCCCTTGAGCAACGTGAGATAGCCCTTCTGGTGGCCGATGCGGAACTGGCGCGCGGGCGCCTGCGCCAATGCGGCGAACGAGGAAGGCAGCGCGATGGCGGCGGCAGCGCCCTGAATCAGGCGGCGGCGGGGAGCAGAAATCTGTTGTGTCATGGCAAGGCTTGTGTGGAATGCGCCGCGCTCAGGCGGCGGCAATGAAGCTCACGATCAGCGCGATGGCGCTGACGACGACGACGCTCACGGCGAGATCGCCCAGCGCGTGCCAGAGGGAGCGCGGCGTCGTGTCGAGCACGGAGTCTTCGGTGGCAACGGGGTTCATGCGGAGATTCCTTGGTGTTGCAAAACGTCGGGCAAAGGCTGTCCCGCACCGCGCGCAGGCGGTTCTCAAAACAGCGGGAATGAAGGGTGAGGTCGAGAAGCCGGACTCGCGACGAGTCCGCGCTTTCAGACGCTACATCGCACTCGGGAGAACGGCACCGGCTCGAAGCCGTGGGTCGCGGGCAGCTTCAGGCCTTCCGTGGCCAGCACCTCTGTGGCCTCGTTGAGCCGTTCGGCCAGGTCGGGGTGCACCTGGTAGGCGTTCTCTGGCGTCAGCGCAATCTGCGATTCGCTGGCGTAGACGCCCGGCAGGATGTGACGCGCCGCCAGCGACTGCAGCACGGGCCGCAATGCGTAGTCGAGCGCGAGCATGTGGTGCGGGCTGCCGCCAGTGGCCAGCGGCAGCACCGTCTTGCCCTTGAGCGCGTTCTGCGAGAGCAGGTCGAGGAAGACCTTGAGCACACCGCTGTAGGCCGCCTTGTAGACCGGCGTGGCCACCACGACAACGCGGGCCTCGGCCACCTTGGCAATCGCGTTCACGATGGCCGGATGGTTCCAGTCGGCCAGCAGCAGCGCCTGCGCCGGCAACTCGCGGATGGCGAGCCGCTCGATCCGCGCATGGCGCTGGGCCAGGCGCTCGCCCACCGCGTCGAGCAACGCGGTAGAGCGGGACGGGGTCGAGGGACTGCCGGCAATCAGGAGAACGGACACGGGAAGCTTTCGTTTTTGATCTTCGGAAATTCAGGGCGAGCCGGGCCACGGCGCTCGTCGAACGGCGCCCTGCACTGCCGGCTTGGCAGCGGGTTGGCTTCTTACTTCTGCCTGGTCGTATAGATCTGGTCGAAGGAGCCGCCGTCAGCGAAATGCTCCTTGTCGGCTTTCGCCCAGCCACCGAAGGCCTGGTCGATGGTCACCAGCGTGAGCTTGGGGAACTGCTTGTCGTACTTGGCCTTCGCCTTGTCCGACGTCGGGCGGTAGAAGTTGCGGCCGGCGATGTCCTGGCCTTCGTCGGAGTAAAGGTATTTCAGGTATTCCTCGGCCACGGCACGCGTGCGCTTCTTGTCGACGACCTTGTCGACCACCGACACGCTGGGCTCGGCCAGGATGGAGATCGACGGCACGACGATCTCGAACTTCTCGGGGCCGAATTCCTTCAGCGCCAGGAAGGCTTCGTTTTCCCAAGCCAGCAGCACGTCGCCCACGCCGCGCTGCACGAAGGTGATGGTCGAGCCGCGCGCACCGGTGTCGAGCACAGGCACGTTCTTGAACAGGCTGCCGATGTATTCCTTGGCCTTGGCGTCGCTGCCGTACTTGCGCTTGGCGAACTCCCATGCGGCCAGGTAGTTCCAGCGGGCGCCGCCCGAGGTCTTGGGGTTGGGGGTGATCACCTGTACGCCGGGCTTGATCAGGTCGTCCCAGTCCTTCAGGCCCTTGGGGTTGCCCTTCTTCACCAGGAACACGATGGTCGAGGTATAGGGAGCCGAGTTGTGCGGCAGGCGCTTCTGCCAGTCCGCGTTGACGAGGCCGCCATGCTTGACGATGGCATCGATGTCGCCGCCCAGCGCCAGCGTGGCCACGTCGGCGTCGATGCCGTCGATGATCGAGCGTGCCTGCTTGCCCGAGCCGCCGTGCGACTGCTTGACCGACACATCCTGGCCGGTCTTGGCCTTCCAGTACTTGGCGAAGGCCTGGTTGTAGTCCACGTAGAGCTCGCGCGTCGGGTCGTACGACACGTTCAGCAGCGTCACCGGACCCTTGGCCGCGGCAGGAACCTGCTGCGTGAACGCCGGCAACGCCGACAGGGCCATGGCACCGGCCGCACCGGCACCCAGGGAAAGCTTGATAAAGTTGCGGCGAAGGCTCATGGTGTCTTGCTCTAAAAAGGCATATCAATGAAGCTGCGTATTCTCAATACGACATATAGAAACTGGAACAACCAAGTTTTCAGTTCTAAATAGCCAAATCAACTAAGCAACCGCTTTCCCCACTTTTCCCGTTCAAAGGCAATCGAAATGGCACGCATGGTTCAGTGCATCAAGCTCGGCAAAGAGGCCGAAGGGCTCGACTTCCCGCCCTACCCAGGCGATCTGGGCAAGCGCCTGTGGGAAAACGTCAGCAAGGAAGCCTGGGCCGCCTGGCTCAAGCAGCAGACCATGCTGGTCAATGAAAACCGGCTGAACCTGGCCGACCTGCGCGCCCGCCAGTACCTGGCGCGGCAGATGGAAAAGCATTTCTTCGGCGAAGGCGCCGACGTGGCCCAGGGTTACGTACCCCCGTCGGGAAGCTGATCGCCGCCGCTGCGTCGTGAACGCAGAACCGGTGGCCTGGCGCGCCGACGGCGTGCCCCGAAGCGAACGCTTCGACGACATCTACCACACCGAAACCGGGGCCCTGGCGCAATCGCGCCATGTGTTCCTGGGCGGCTGCGGCCTGCCCGAAGCCTGGGCCGGACAGCCGCAATGGCTGATTCTCGAAACCGGCTTCGGGCTGGGCCTCAATTTCCTGACAACCTGGCAGGCGTGGCGCTCGGATTCGGCGCGGCCGCGCATGCTGCACTTCGTCTCGGTCGAGGCCCATCCGGTTTCACCCGACGATCTGCTGCGCGCGGCCGGCGCGTATCCCGAACTGGCGTCCCTCGCCGGCGAACTGGCCGCGCAGTGGCATGGGCTGCTGCCCGGCTTTCACCGGCTGGCGTTCGATGAGGGCCGCGTGCTGCTCACCCTCTGCATCGGCGACGTGCAGCCGATGCTGCGCGCTCAGCGCTTCGAGGCCGACAGCATCTTTCTGGACGGCTTCAGCCCGCAGCAGAACCCTGCAATGTGGTCGCAAGACACGCTCAAAGCGGTGTCTCGCTTCGCGCGGCAGGGCACGCGCATCGCCACCTGGACCATCGCACGGGCGGTGCGTGATGCGCTCGTGCAGTTCGGGTTCACGGTCGAGAAGCGCCAGGGCCTGCCGCCCAAGCGCGATTGCCTGCACGGCGTGTTCGCGCCCGCCTGGACGGTGCGCCGCCGCGGCCCCATGCCCGAGCGAATCGGCACGCCAGACCATTGCGCCGTCATTGGTGCCGGGCTTGCGGGCGCGGCCGTGGCGGCCAGCCTGGCGCGGCGCGGCTGGCAGGTCACGGTGCTGGATGCCGCCGAGCGGCCCGCATCAGGCGCTTCGGGGCTGCCCGTGGGCATGCTGGCGCCGCACGTGTCGCCTGACGACGCCCTGCTCTCGCGCCTCACGCGTGCCGGCATCCGCGCCACGTGGATCGAGCTGACGCGGCTGCTCGAAGAAGGCCGCGACTGGCGCGCCAGCGGCGTGCTGGAGCGCCGGCCCGATGGCGATGTGCGCGTTCCGGCCGGCTGGAACGACGACGGGCCCAACGAATCGTGGCCCGCGAATGGGGCGCAGTTGGCGGCGGTTGGCCTGCCGGTCGATGTGCCCGCCCTCTGGCACGCACGCGCCGCCTGGGTGCGGCCGCACCGGCTGATCGCCGCATGGCTGCGCCAGCCGGGCGTCGAGTTTCGCGGCGGATGCCAGGTGGCACGCCTGGAGCGCCGTGCGAACAGCTGGCAATTGTTCGACCCGGCCGGTGAGTTGCTGACAGACGCCGACCGCGTGGTCATTTGCGCAGGCTTCGAATCGGGCCGCTTCGCCCCCAAGCTGCCCCTGCAGCCGGTGCGCGGCCAGGTCGCCTGGGGCTACATGGCCGACGGCATCGAATTGCCCGCCACACCCCTGAACGGCGACGGCCATCTGGTCGCACGCGTGCCCGATGCCGAAGGCACCCCGATCTGGCTGGCCGGCGCGACCTTCGATCGCGACAGCACGGACCTCGCCCCGACCGCGGCCGACAGCGACTCCAACCGGGAGCGCCTTGCGCGGCTGCACCCGGCGTCGGCCGCTGCGCTGGCTCCATCGTTCGCGCACGGCAAGGTCCGCAGCTGGGTTGGCATCCGCTGCGCTTCGGGCGACCGGCGCCCGCTGGTCGGCCCGATCGGAGCGGAAGCACCGGGCCTCTGGGCCTGCACCGCATTGGGTTCGCGCGGCCTGAGCTTCGCTGCGCTGTGCGCCGAACTGCTGGCTGCGCAGTGGCATGCCGAGCCGCTGCCCCTGCCGGCCACGCTGGCCAAGGCGCTTGGAACGCAGCGGCTCTAGCCAGCGCCCTGCCCCGAAGCTGCCCGCTGTGGTCGATCCGGCAGTCCCCATAGGTGCGCCGATTTTGTGGCATGCGCCAGCGCAATCACCGCTTTGCCACGCGAACGCGTGAGAATGCGGCGCATGGCCATCCAGTACGACATCAAGCACACCACCGTCTACCGCTACAAGAAGCCGGTCACCTTCGGCCAGCACCGTGTGATGTTCCGCCCGCGCGACAGCCATGACCTGCGCGTGCTGGCCACCGACCTGCAGGTGAGCCCGCAGGCCTTCACCCGGCTCATTCAAGACCCGCATTCCAACTCCGTGGCGCTGGTGCAGCCGATGGGCGAGGCGACCGAGTTGCGCATCGTCTGCTCGTTCACCATCGAGCAGGTGCCGGCGCAGCAAGACCAGCTGGCGCTCGACCCGGCCGCCGAATTCCTGCCCTTTGCCTACTCGGTGCAGGAGCGTCTCGACCTCGAGCACTACCTGCGCCCGCACCACGACGACGACGCCCAGGGCACGCTGATCCGCTGGGCCCACCAGTTCCTGCACACCGACAAGCCCAACAGCACGCGCGAGGTGCTAGCACGCATGAACGCGCACATCGGCCAGAGTCTCGAATACAAGGCACGCGATGAGGAAGGCACGCAAACGCCGCTCGTCACGCTGGCGCTCGGCAGCGGCAGTTGCCGCGACTACGCGCTGCTGATGATGGAAGCCGCGCGGCGCCTGGGCATCGCGACGCGTTTCGTCTCGGGCTACATCTATGACGCCGCGCTCGACAACGCCGCGCAGGCCCAGGGCGAATCGATGACCGGTGCCGGCACCACGCATGCCTGGCTGCAGGCCTACCTGCCGGGCATCGGCTGGCTGGCCTTCGACCCGACCAACAATCTGATGGGCAGCGGCCAACTGATCCGCGTGGGCGTCACGCGCGACCCGGCGCAGGCGGCGCCGATCTCAGGCAGCTGGTATGGGGATGCCGAGGCCTATGAGGGCCTCGAAGCGACGGTGGTCGTCACGCGCCGCAAGGACTGAACGGGCATCGCCGGGGGCCGCCGGCGCTTGGGCCTCAGCCCCCCGCCGCCCCGCCCAACTGGAACCGGAACACCGCGCCCTTGTCGGGCTGCTGCACCAGCCGGATGTCGCTGCCGTGCAGCTGCAGGATTCGCTTCACGATCACGAGGCCCAGCCCGCCGCTGCTGGCGCTGTCGGTGCGCGAACCGTTCATGAACACCGGGCGCATGAACAGGGCCTTCTGCAGTTCACCCGGAATGCCCGGGCCCGTGTCGCTCACCTGCACCGTCACGCCCGCGTTCTCCGCCCGCAGCTGCACCACGATCTCGCCGCCCTCGGGCGTGTGGCGGATGGCGTTGTCCAGCAGGTTGGTCAGCACGCGCTCGATCATCCCGAGGTCGGCCGACACCACCGGCAGGCCCGGTGCGATGTCGGGCTCGAGGCGTTGATGGCGCGCTTCGGCCGCCAGCTCGAACTTCTGAAACACGTCCTGCACGAGGTCGGCCAGCGCGAAGTTCTCTTTCTCGGGCTTGACCACGCCGTATTCGAGCCGCGCCAGCTCGAACACCTCTTGCGCGAGCCGGCCGACCTTGCGGCTCTGGCCTAGCGCGATCTCCAGGTAGCGCCGTCGCTCTTCTTCACTGAGCGTGCCCGCCTTGAGCAGCAGGGTCTCGAGGTAGCCATGCAACGAAGTGAGCGGCGTGCGAAGGTCGTGCGAGATGTTGGCGAACAGCTCGCGGCGCTGCTGGTCCTGCAGCGTGAGCTCGCGCCATTGCTCTGCGATGCGGCGCGTCATCTGCGTGAAGGCCTGGCCCAGCTGGGCGATTTCGTCAGTGCCGTGGGAGAGGCGCTCCAGCGTGGGCGCTTCGCTTTCGAGTGAAGCGATGCCCTCGGTCTCGAAGCGCTTCACCGCCGCCGTCAGCTCGCGCAACGGCCGCGTGATGAGGCGAAAGGCCGCGAGGCCCGCGAGCAGCCCGAGCAGCGCCACCAGCCCCATCGACCAGAGCGTGGTGCGCAGCACGTTGTCGGCGCCCACGTTGGCGACCAGCGCGTCGTGGTCCTCGCCCTGCAGCACCACGTAGACGTAACCCGCATCGCGCCTGCCCATGCGCAGCGGCGCGGCGCTGAATACCTTGGAGGCTGTGAGGCTGCGCGGGTCGTCGCCCGCGATCGGCAGTGGCGCGCCCGACAGCAGCTTGCGGATCGGCCCCAGCGCGACCCTGTCGCGCTTCAGGTGCCCGGCCGGTGCGGCCTGCGCCTCGATGCGGCCGTCGAGTCCCAGCAGGTAGACCTCCACGCTCGGGTTGACGGCCATCAGCTTGTCGAACAGGTCCTTTACCGCTTCCTGGTCGAGGCCGCCCGGCTTCATCAGCTCGGAGTTTTCCGCGATGTGCGCCGCCAGCCCGGTCGACAGGCGCTGGACGACCTCCTGCTCGTGCATGCCGTTGGAGCGCACCTGCAGCCACACCGAGGCACCGCAGCACACCAGCAGCAGCACCGCGAACACGGCCGACAGCCGCCGCGACAGGGTGGCCCAGGCGATCACGCCACGTCCTCCCCGCTCCCGGTGGCCGACAACTTGTAGCCGCGCCCCCACACCGTGAGGATGCGCCGTGGCTCTGCCGGGTCGGCCTCCACCTTGGTGCGCAGCCGGTTGATGTGCGTGTTCACCGTGTGCTCGTAGCCATCGTGCTGGTAGCCCCAGACCTGGTTGAGCAGGTCGAGCCGCGAGAACACCTTGCCCGGGTTGCGCGCGAAGAAGTACAGCAGGTCGAACTCGCGCGGCGTGAGCTCGATGAGCCTGCCGTCCACGCGCACCTCGCGCGCCAGCGGCTCGATGCCGAGGTTGCCGAGCGTGAGGCTGCCGGACTCCATGCGTGCGTTGCGCGCCATCGCGTCGGTGCGCCGCAGCAGCGCCTTCACGCGGGCCACCAGCTCCAGCACCGAGAAAGGTTTGGCCAGGTAGTCGTCGGCGCCCAGTTCCAGCCCGAGGATGCGGTGCACCTCGCTCGACCGCGCGCTGATGATGATGATCGGTGTGTAACGTGTCATGGCGCGGGCACGGCGGCAGATTTCGAGGCCGTCGATGCCGGGCAGCATCAGGTCGAGCACCAGCGCGTCCCAGCTGCCGCGCTCCAGCTCGCGCAGGCCGGCATGGCCGTCGGCGGCGTGCTCGACCGCATAGCCTTCGTCGCGCAGGTGCATGCGCAGGAGTTCGGCGATATGGGCGTCGTCCTCGACGATCAGCACGCGTTTGGGGGTGTCCATGGCCTCGATTGTCCCGCCATCCGGGTTCTGGAGTTATCACGATTAATTGAACTTTGCGTGATGAATCGGCCATGGGGTGCGCCCAACAATCCACCCCATGAACAGCTCAGCCATCGCCCCTCCTGCCGACCCGGCCGCGGCGTCCGATCGCCGCCCGATCCATCCGCTGTGGATGCGCATCACGCACTGGCTCAACGCGCTGGCCGTGATGATCCTGGCGACGAGCGGCTGGCGCATCTACGACGCGTCGCCGTTCTTCCCGTTCACCATTCCGGCCGTCATCACGCTCGGCGGCTGGCTCGGCGGTGCGCTGCAGTGGCACTTCGCGGCGATGTGGCTGCTGGTGTTCAACGGCTTCGTGTACCTCGCCATCAACATCGCCAGCGGACGACTGGCGCGCAAGTTCTTTCCCGTGACGCCCCGCGGCGTCTGGCACGACGCGCTGGCCGCACTGAAAGGCCAGCTCTCGCATGCCGACCCGCGCCACTACAACAGCGTGCAGAAGCTGGCCTACCTGTTCGTGATGCTCGACCTGATCGTCATCGTGCTGTCGGGCCTGGTGCTGTGGAAGTCGGTGCAGTTCCCCGTGCTGCGCGAACTGATGGGCGGCTACGAGTTCGCGCGCCGCATCCATTTCTTCGCGATGGCGGCCATCGTCGCCTTCGTCGCCGTGCACCTCTTGATGGTCGCCCTGGTGCCCCGAACCCTGCTCACCATGATCCGCGGCCGCGCGCCGAAAACGGAGCTCTCCCCCAGCCTTCGCGCACTTCGTGTCGCTCCGTCAACCCCCTTCCGGGGGCAACACCAGCGGCCCGGCAAAGCCGGTTCCGCGGTGTCCCACGAAGAGACCGCGCAACTTACGCAACACAGCGCAGGAAAGTGACGTGAAGATCTTCAAAGCCCCCACCCTGAGCGGCATCGACGGTGACGCCGTGCTGCGCGAAGCCCGCACACTGATCGCGAAGCAGCTCGACCAGCCCTCGCGCCGCGCCTTCCTGCAGCGCTCGCTGACGCTCGGCGGCCTCTCGCTGCTCACGGGTTGCAGCCTCAGCGACAACGCGCAGGTGGAAGCCGCGCTCACGAAGATCTCGCGCTTCAACGACAAGGCGCAGGGCCTGATCTTCAGCCCGACGCAGCTTGCGCCGACCTACTCGGAAGCAGAGATCACGCGTCCCTTCCCCTTCAACGCCTACTACGGCGAGGACGAGGTGCGCGAGGTGGACGAGGCCAGCTACAAGCTCGAAGTGACCGGCATGGTTGCCGACAAGCACGCCTGGACGCTCACCGAACTGCGCGCCATGCCGCAGCAAGACCAGATCACCCGCCACATCTGCGTGGAAGGCTGGAGCGCCATCGGCAAATGGGGCGGCGTGCGCTTTGCCGACTTCCTGCGCCACATCGGCGCCGACACCACTGCCAAGTACGTCGGCTTCAGGTGCGCCGACGACTACTACACCAGCATCGACATGCCCACCGCGCTGCATCCGCAGACCTTGCTGACGCTCACCTACGACGGACAGCCCCTGCCGCCCAAGTACGGCTTTCCGATGAAGCTGCGCATGCCGACGAAGCTTGGCTACAAGAACCCGAAGCACATCAAGGCGATGTTCGTCACCAACACCTATTCCGGCGGCTACTGGGAAGACCAGGGCTACAACTGGTTCGGAGGGAGCTGAGGGGCTGCTGAAGCCGCTCGACTGCCGAAGAAAGCGCGAGGCCGTGTTCATTGAACCGAGCCGATCCTGAAAACGAAACTTCATCAACCACTAGGAAAATTCCAAATGAACAAGCTCACCGCAACCCTGCTCGCAACCTGCATGGCCTTCGCCGGCGCCTCGGCATTCGCCGCGGACGAAATGGTGAAAGACGGCATGGCCAAGGACGGCATGAAGAAAGACGCCATGTCGAAGGACGGCATGAAGAAGGACTCGATGGCCAAGGATTCGATGTCGAAGGACGGCATGAAGAAGGACGCCATGAAAAAGGACAGCATGGACAAGGACGAGATGAAGAAGTAAGCGCCTTCGCAACCGCCATTGACGCCCGGCAGATTCGGCGTCAATGTCGCGTCGGCCGGTTTCCCAGCCACTGAAAGCTCTCTCAAGGAACCCTCATGAAATCCCTTGCACTCACTGCCGGCACGCTGGCGGCTGCCGCCCTGGTCTGGTACGCGGTGCCCTCGTTCGCCGAAACCGCCCGCCGCGTGCCCGCGCCCACGGCCGACCTCGTGGCGCCGCCGGCCGCCAAGACCGAAACCGCCGTGTTCGCCGGTGGCTGCTTCTGGGGCGTGCAGGGCGTGTTCCAGCGCGTCAAGGGCGTGAGCAATGCGGTGTCGGGCTATGCCGGCGGCGATGCGAAGACGGCGCGCTACGACGAGGTCGGCTCCGGGCGCACCGGCCATGCCGAATCGGTGCGCATCACCTACGACCCGCAGCAGATCAGCTACGGCAAGCTGCTGCAGATCTACTTCTCGGTGGCGCACGACCCGACCGAGCTCAACCGGCAGGGGCCCGACACCGGCACGCAATACCGCTCCACCGTGTTCGCCGAGAACGCCGAGCAGGCCCGCATTGCCAGCGCCTACATCGCGCAGCTGAACCAGGCCAAGACCTTCGGCAAGCCGCTGGCCACCACCGTCGAGATGGCCAAGCCCTTCTACGTGGCCGAGGACTATCACCAGGACTACCTGACGCTGCATCCGAGCCAGCCCTACATCGCGATCAACGACATGCCGAAGCTCGACGAGCTGAAGAAGCTGTTCCCCGAGAGCTACAAGGCTACGCCTTCACTGGTGAAGGCGGCCAAGGCCAGCTAAGGCCGATTAAGGCGTTGTGGCTAGTGCCCCGCGGCGCGCAGCCTGGTTGGATCGGATGCGAAGCACCAGCGCCTGCTGCGCAGCGGACGCGTTGGCGGCATCGCCCTTCCATGCGTCGAGCGCGGGCTGCTGCACCGCACGGGAGAAAGAGAAGGCCAGCGCCCACGGCACGCGCGGCCTGAACCGGGCGTTCATTTCATTGAGGCGGGCGGAAGCCAGCTGCGCCGGCTGGCCACCCGAGAGAAACGCCACGCCGGGCACCGCGGCGGGCACTGTGCGCAGCAGGCAGGCGACCGTAGCCTCGGCCACCGCTTCGACCGAATCCTGCGTGGGCGCCTTCAGCCCAGGCAGCACCATGTTCGGCTTCAGCAGCATGCCTTCGAGCAGCACGCCCTGCGCGCGCAACTCGGCGAAGGTCCGGTGCAGCACCTCTTCGGTCACCTCGGCACATTGCGCCAAGGCATGGCCACCGTCCATCAGCACCTCCGGCTCGACGATGGGCACCAGCCCGGCCTCCTGGCACAGCGCCGCATAGCGTGCCAGGGCATGCGCGTTGACGTCGATGCATGCGCGCGTCGGCAAGCCGTCGCCGATGGCGATCACGCCGCGCCACTTGGCAAAACGCGCACCCATGCCAGCGTATTCGGCGAGGCGCTCGCGCAGGCCGTCGAGCCCTTCGGTAACGGTTTCGCCCGGATGTCCAGCCAGCGGCTTCGCTCCGGTGTCGACCTTGATGCCGGGGACGATGCCAGCGTCGGACAGCGCCTTCGCGAAGGGCACACCCGCA
This sequence comes from Variovorax sp. Varisp85, assembly GCF_047304045.1. Classification (NCBI taxonomy): domain Bacteria; kingdom Pseudomonadati; phylum Pseudomonadota; class Betaproteobacteria; order Burkholderiales; family Comamonadaceae; genus Variovorax; species Variovorax sp. Varisp85. Next base: position 35,468 of record NZ_JBGLYN010000004.1, on the reverse strand, counting down.
TGGGTCTGCTGGCGGATCGTCTCGTCGAACAGGATCGCGCCGCTGATGCTGTCGGCCAGGCCCGGCGCGGTGACGATCAGTTCGCGCCATTCGCGCCGCGCCGCCTCGGTTTGCGGGATGCCGAGCGCGGCAAAGCGCTTGTTGCAGGTGGCGTTGCTCTCGTCCATCGCGAGCAGGCCCTTGTCGCCGGCGACGAGCGCGCGGGCGGTATCGATCAGCGTCTGTGCGGTCATGGGGCACCTCTTTTGCGGAAGATCGTACGCCCTCCCCCGGGCTCCGCCTAGATCACGTTCTTCTCCAGCAGCGGCCGGTTCTCCAGGATGCGCGCGAAAGACACCGGCGATAGATCGAGGCTGCGGTACTCGCCGAAGCGGATCAGTTCCGCAATGCCGCGCCCTGCGGCCGGGCACTGTTGCAGCCCATGGCCCGAGAAGCCATTGGCGAAGTACAGGTTGTCGCGCTCCGGGTGCAGGCCGAGGATGGCGTTGTGGTCGAACACGTTCATCTCGTAGTAGCCGGCCCACGCACCGGTCATGCGAATGGCCTCGAAGGCCGGCACGCGCTCGGCCAATGACGGCCAGATGAAGCTGTCGAAGGCTTCGTACTCGACGTCGAGCGGAACGTCGTCGTGGTCCTGGTCCTCGGGCGGCGCGAAGCCGCAGATGAACTGGCGGCCTTCGGGGCGCAGCCAGATGCCGGAGGTGTCGATCACCAGCGGGCAGCCCGGCAATGTCTCGGGGCACGAGAAGCTGAACACGCTGCGACGGCGGCCGCGCACCGGAAGATCGATGCCGGCCCATCCGGCGACCTGGGCGGCCCATGCGCCCGCGGCGTTGACGACAACCTCGGCTTCCAGGGTCTCGCCACGGTCCAGCTGCACACCCGTCACGGCGCGGCCGTTGCGGCGCAAACCCGTTGCATGAGCCTGCACATAACGCGTGCCTTGAGAGGCGGCCTTCTTGCGAAAGGCCTGCAGCAGGCTGTAGCCGTCGTACCAGCCCTCGCCCGAGAGGCCCAGCGACGCGAGCGCAATGCCCTCGGTCGAAATCCATGGAAAGCGCGCCTTCAGTTCGCCGGGCGTCATCAGCGCCACGTCCACCGCGTGCGCCTTCTGCATCGCATGGTTCTCGCGCAGCACGTCGACGCCAGCCGGCGAGGCCAGGTACAGGTAGCCGGGCTCGACCAGACCGATGTCGGGCACGTCGTCGCCCACGCGCAGGGTCTCGCCGAGCGCGCGGAAAAAGTCGATGCCGTAGAGCGACATCTCGATGTTGATGGCGGTCGAGAACTGCTGCCGTATCGAGCTCGCGGACAAGGCCGAGGACGCCTGCTTGTAAGAGAAGTCGCGCTCGACCACCGTGACCTCGAAGGGCTCCTCCTTCGGGTCCCGGGTCAGGAAATAGGCGATGGCGGAGCCGATCGCCCCGCCTCCGATGATCACCACACGACGCATACGGGGCCTCATGCCAGCCTAGACCGGATTCGGATTGCGCTCAAGAAAGCCCTGCTGATGCCAGTACGGATAAGCCCGCGTCGTCGCGCTGGCCGCATCGAGTTCCGCAACCTGCGCGGGTGTGAGGTTCCAGCCCACGGCGCCGAGGTTCTGGCGCAACTGCGCCTCGTCGCGCGCGCCCACCACCACGCTCGACACCGTCGGTCGCTGCAGCAGCCAGTTCAGCGCGACCTGCGGCACGGTCTTGCCCACTTCGGCGCCAACCTTTTCCAACGCCTCGACCACGCGGTAAAGCAGTTCGTCCGGCACCGGCGGGCCCATGTCCGCTGTCGCGTGCAGGCGGCTTTTGGCGGGCAGCGGCTGGCCGCGGCGGATCTTGCCCGTGAGCCGGCCCCATCCGAGCGGGCTCCACACCACGGCACCCACGCCCTGGTCTTGCGCGAGCGGCATCAGCTCCCATTCGTAGTCGCGGCCGACCAGCGAGTAGTAAGCCTGGTTCGCGACATAGCGCGCGAGGCCGTAGCGCTCTGAAGTGGCCAGCGATTTCATCAGGTGCCAGCCCGAGAAGTTCGACACGCCGATGTAGCGCAGCTTGCCCGCGCGCACGAGGTCGTCGAGCGTCGAAAGCGTTTCTTCCACCGGTGTGCTCGCGTCGAAGCCGTGCAGCTGGTAGAGGTCGATGTAGTCCGTGCCCAAGCGCTTGAGCGCGCCATCGACGGCCTGCACGAGATGGTGGCGCGACGAGCCCACGTCGTTCGGCCCTTCACCGCTGCGGAAGGTGGCCTTGGTAGAGATCAGCAGCCGGTCGCGCGGCCGGCCCTTGATCGCCTCGCCGAGCACCGATTCGGCGGCGCCGCCCGAGTAGACGTCGGCGCTGTCGAACATGTTGACGCCGGCGTCGATGCAGATGTCGATCAACTTGCGCGCCTCGGCCACGTCGGTGCTCCCCCAGGCGCTGAATAGCTCGCCCTTGCCTCCGAAGGTGCCGGTGCCAAAGCTCAACACGGGGACCTTGAGGCCCGATTTACCCAGATGACGGTATTCCAAAGTACTGCTCCTTCGTGTTTGCGGATTCGGGGAGAAAACCGACAAGCCGACCGGCTTGTCGTCACGCCATTCTTGGACGAAGCAGTGAACCCTGCAGGCCGGCGGACTTTGTGGAAATCGATCGGAATAAGTTGACAACCGTCACTGAATTCCCTGCTGTAGCATGCGCCGCGAAGCCGTGATCTGGGCCGTGAATTGATGGAAAGACACACCTTGGTGGAAATCGATAACTAAATAATTATTTTCAGGAGGACCCGCATGCTTGTCGAAATTGACGCGAACGGAATGATCAATCACGCGCGAGTCAGAAGTGCTCGCAGCCCCGAAATCGAAAGAGGCAGGCGGACCGGTGCGATCACCGGCATCGTCGTTCATCAAACCGATGCCGACACATCGGCATCCTCACTGAACAGCTACAAGCGGCCGAAGGCGAATGGCGCGCACTTTCTCATCGATACGGATGGGACCATCTATCAGACTGCGGCGATTTATCAGCGTACGAATCATGTGGGGCCGCTGAAGGCGAGATGCCTGGTGATGCGGACGTGCAAGTTGCGCGACTTTCCTGAGAAAGTGGGAGCCACGGCGATGCATCGCATTGAAATGCGCAAGGCACCTGGCGACCGGTATCCGAGCAACATGGAAGCCATAGGAATCGAGATGGTTGGCAGGGCAAGGCTGCCGGAAGGTTTCAAGCCAGAAACCCGGCACAGAAACTTGTCACCGGAAGAATTGCGAGGGGAAGCTGGCATCTTTCCCTCACCAACTGCCGCTCAAAATCAATCGCTCTCGTGGCTTGTCGACGTGCTTCAAGATTCCATGCAGATCGCCCCGGGAGAAATCTTTCGGCATCCCGATGCCAGCAGAAAGAATCCGACAGAGGCACAGGGCGCAAATTGGAATCTGTCTCTACCCACACCATGACCAAAGCCGGCATCCTCTTGCTCACGCTATTCACGGCGGCAACAACTGCTTCGACTTACGCGGCCGACAAACGATATCCGCTCTATTCCGTAGAGAAGATCGAAATCGTCGATCCCTCCAGCAGGTCTGCCTGGGAAGACAAAAACTTCCTGGACTGCTCCGATGTCATCCTGACCGAGGAAGATGTGCGGCACGCACTGAAGCACATGCGCAGGATCTCGAAGAAATCCTACTTCAGCGAGGATACGGAAAGGACAGGATGCTCGGGTGGTGCGTCAGTCACTTTCAGGAATGGAAAGATCATCGTCATCGGGATCGAACCTACGGGAAGAATCAATACCTTCGAGGCGAACGCCAAACTTGAACCTACCGCAGTTCCAGGCAGCTTCTACGACTGCGATCCTTGCAGGAAGCGCAAGATGGCTCTCCTGAAGGACGCGCTGTATCGAGCGCACGAGCGAGCGCTGAGGAAACTGGCGGCTGAAGGGAAGTTTCCGCCTGACGAGGTGGAGCGCCGGCTGAAGTGGTTCCGGGACAGCCGCTAACGGCCCTGACGCGCCCGCCAGGGCAACGACTCTCCCACCCCGCTGCGGCGGGGTTCTCCTTTTGGCCTCAGGGACACCATAAGATCCGGCGACCCAACGAAATCCTCCGCATGAACATTGCCCTCGAGCGCCCCGACCAGCCCGACGTCATCCAGCTCATCGACGACCTCGATGCGTACCAGAAGCCGCTGTATTCGCCCGAGAGCCACCATGGCATCGACATTGCGGCACTGTCGGCGATGCACGTGCTGTTCGCGGTGGCGCGCGACGAAGCGGGCACGGCCATCAGCTGCGGCGCCCTCGTCATGAACCCCGGCTACGGCGAACTCAAGCGCATGTATGTGCGCCCGCAAAACCGCGAGCAAGGCGTTGCGGCGAAGATGCTGAGCTTTCTCGAAGGCGAAGCCACGGCGCGCGGTTGCACCCTGTTCCGGCTAGAGACGGGCGTGAGCCAGCCAGAGGCGCTCGCGTTCTATGCGCGCGCGGGGTATGCGCGGCGCGAGCGCTTCGGCGACTATCCCGACGATCCGTTGAGCGTGTTCATGCAAAAGACGACGAATCGTGGCGCACGGTTCATCGATTGAGGCGTGAGGCGTTGACTCAGGGTTTTTCCTAATCCTGGGGCATGTCGAATCGCAACGGGCTCATCCGACGTAACCACAGAGGGTCGTCCTCTGTTCTTCAGGAGTAAGCAACCATGGCTACCAACATTGTTCGTCTGCACCGCGTCCTGCGCACCTCCCCCGACCGGCTCTATCGTGCCTTCGTGGAGGCCGGCGCGTTCGAGCGCTGGCTGCCGCCCTTCGGCTTCACCGGCAAGGTCCACACCATGGAGCCCGTGGTGGGCGGCGCCTGGCGCATGTCCTTCACCAACTTCGGCACCGGCCACAGCCACTCGTTCGGCGGCAAGTATCTGGAACTCGTTCCCGGCCAGCGCATTGCCTACGACGCCAGCTTCGACGATCCCCATCTTCCAGGCACGATGAAGACCACCGTGACCCTGACCGCGGTGTCCTGCGGCACCGACATGTCCGTCGTGCAGGAAGGCATCCCCGACGTGATTCCCGCCGAGATGTGCTACCTGGGCTGGCAGGAATCGCTGATTGCGCTGGCCCAACTGGTCGAGCCGAACATTCCGGGTTGAGGCACTTGCGCTTCGGAAGCGTTTGAAGGGCGGCGCGGCGTGCCCGCGCCGGCGTCACCCATGCCGCGCCTCACAGCCGGCAAATCCCTCGAGCCCGGCCAGTTCTTCCAGAATGGGGCACTCGGGACGCTCGTCACCTTCGCAGCAGTGGGCCAGGCGCTCCAGCAGGCGCTTCATGTGTGCGAGTTCTTCGATCCGCTGGGCCAGCTCCTCGGCTCGTTCGAGCGCGACGCGCTTCACATCGAAACTCGCGCGGCGCCCGTCTTGCCACAGCGCATGCAGCTCGACGACTTCCGCTGTGTCGAAACCCAGCGTGTGCGCCCGTCGTACGAACCGCAGTGTCGACACGGTTTGCTCGTCGTAGAGACGGCCGTCCGCGTCGGTGCCGTCGAGCAGTCCGAGCGATTCGCAGTCGTGCAGCAGTTGCGCGGACGCACCGGAGCGGGCAACCACGTCGGCAAGGGATAGGTGCGCCGCAGCAGTCGGCGCCGTGGGGTGTCCCATGGAGTTCTCCTTCGAACCAAAACGCAAAAGTCTCAGCCTTCACACCATGGCAGAGTCAAGCCGCCGCATGACCTTGGCGCGCAAGGGGGTCAGGCTCCGCTGAGTTCACTGCGAGTCGGGTTGAATTGCTCCGTTTCGCTTGCTCTAAGCGGCACGATGAGTTTTTCGAGACCTGCCCGCCTGGCTTGTCCACCCCGGGCAAACCCTCAAATGCCCCCTCTCTTCTGGCCCGGTATTTGCGTCTACGATCGGAAATGACAGAAAATTTTCTTATCTGTCATATATTTGTAAATTCATTTACATCACTAGCACCCTTCGAGGTGCATCGCCTGCCCCATGAGCACCAACGTCGACACCAATGGCACCACCGTGGCCCAGCGCATCGCGCAGGCGTTGCCGCGGCTGACGCGTTCGCACCGGCAGGTGGCCGACTTCGTGCTCGAGCACCCGCTGCAGGTTGCGACGCTGCCCATCGACGAGCTGGCAACCGCGGCGGGCGTATCGGTCGCCACGGCCAACCGCTTCGCGCGGGCGTTGGATTTCGACGGCTACGCCACCTTCCGCGCCGAACTCGTGCGCGGCTTCGAGTCGCTGGTGGCGCCGGTCGAACGGCTGCGCGGCAACCTGGAGCGCCCGACCACGGTCGCCGAGGTGTTCGCCACGGCGCTCGACGAGAGCCGCCGCAACATCGAGGCCACGCGCCAGTCGCTGGACTACGCGGCTTGCGAGGCCGCGGTGCAGCGCATCCTGAAGGCACGCTCGATCTACATCGGCGGCTTCGGCGCCAGCGCCTGGCTCGCGGGGCTGCTGCAACACGGCCTCGATGGCTCGTGCAGCGACGTGCGCATGCTCTCCAGCGTGAGCGGCATCACCCATGCGGCGCGCACGCTGATGCACGCGGGGCCGCAAGACCTGTTCATCGGCCTGACCTTTCCGCGCTACCTCACCGACACGGTGGCGCTGGCGCAGATCGCGCGCGGCCAGGGATGCGCGGTGCTCGCGCTGACCGACCGTCCCAGCTCGCCGCTCGCGCCGCTGGCCGACGTGGTGCTGTATTGCCAGACCGAAACCAGCTACCGCCCCAACTGCGAAACCAGCGTGCTCGCGCTGATCGAAGCGCTGACCAGCGCGGTCGCCCTGCGCGCGCCGGGCGCGGCGCAATCGGCCGGCCGCATCCTGCAGGCAGTGCGCCCGTGGCTGCACGGCGGACTGGGCCAGGGCCATGTGCGCGGCGAGGTCTCCATGCCATCCCTACCTGCCGCCGTCGCTTCCGACGCCGGCAGGAAAAAGAAGAAAGCTTCCCGATGAAGAACGTCACGCCCGTCATCGCCATCCACGGCGGCGCCGGCACCATCAGCGCCTCGACGACCAACCCCGAGCAGGCGCAGGCCTACCACGACGCGCTGCAGGCCATCGTGCGCGCCGCGCAGGCCGCGCTGCTCAAGGGCATGTCCGCGCTCGACGCCACCTGCCTGGCGGTCGAGATGCTCGAAGACTGCCCGCTCTTCAATGCCGGCTACGGCGCGGTGTTCACGCACGAGGAAACGCACGAGCTCGACGCGGCCGTGATGGACGGCGCCACGCTCGCCGCCGGCGCCATCGCCGGCGTGAGCCACGTGCGCCGCCCGGTGCGCGCCGCGCGCGCCGTGCTCGAGGACGGCGCTCACGTGCTGCTGGCCGGTGCGGGCGCCGAGGCCTTCGCGCGCGACCGCGGCCTGGAGATGGTCGAGCCCTTCTTCTTCTCGACCGACGCGCGCCGCCAGCAGCTGTACCGCGTGCGCGACACGGGCCGCGTGGTCACCGACCACGAAGGCGCCGCCATGACCAAGCCGCCGCTGGACGAAGACAAGAAGTTCGGCACCGTCGGCGCCGTGGCGCTCGACATCCACGGCCACCTGGCCGCCGCCACCTCCACCGGCGGCATGACCAACAAGCGCGTGGGCCGCGTCGGCGATACGCCGCTCATCGGCTCCGGCACCTACGCCGACGACCGCACGGCCGCTATTTCGTGCACCGGCAGCGGCGAAATGTTCATCCGCGTCGCAGCCGCGTACGACATCTGCGCGCGCATGGCCTACGGCGGCGCCACGCTCGAAGCGGCCACGCACGCCGTGGTGCACCAGTCGCTGCCCGCCATCGGAGGCACCGGCGGGCTGATCGCCGTCGACCGCCACGGCAACCTGAGCCTGGCCTTCAACACCGAAGGCATGTACCGAGGCCACGCGCGCGGCGACGAAGCGCCCCATACGGCCATCTTCGCCTGACGACGCACCAACGTACGCCCCCAATTTTTCTTCGCACTCCCATGTCCACCCCTGTCCTCGCCCTGCCGGACGGCCGCGTTCTCGCCGTCGACGACCTCACCGTTCGCTTCTCGACCTCCGAGCGCACGGTTGATGCCGTCAAGAAGCTGTCCTTCCACGTCGACCACGGCGAAACGCTCGCGGTAGTGGGCGAATCGGGCTCGGGCAAGTCGGTCACCTCGCTCGCGCTGATGCGGCTCGTGGAGCATGGCGGTGGGCGCATCCTCGATGGGCGCATGACCTTCCGCCGCCGCAACGGCGAAGTGCTCGACCTCGCGCAGGCACGCGACACCACGATGCGCAACATCCGCGGCGCGGACATCGCGATGATCTTCCAGGAGCCGATGACATCGCTGAACCCGGTGTTCACGGCCGGCGAGCAGATTGCCGAGGCCATCCGCATCCACCAGGGCAAGAGCGACTCGGCCGCGCGCGCGGAAGCCTTGCGCATGCTGGAGCTGGTGCGCATTCCTGAAGCGCGCAATGTGCTCGACCGCTTTCCGCACCAGCTGTCGGGCGGCATGCGCCAGCGCGTGATGATCGCAATGGCGCTGTCGTGCAAGCCGCAGCTGCTGATTGCCGACGAGCCGACCACCGCGCTCGACGTGACGATCCAGGCGCAGATCCTCCAGCTCATCCGCGAGCTGCAGAAAGAAATGCGCATGGGCGTTCTCTTCATCACGCACGACATGGGCGTGGTCGCCGAAATCGCCGACCGCGTGCTCGTGATGTACCGCGGCGACAAGGTGGAAGCCGGCAGTTCCGACACCGTGTTCGCGGCACCGCAGCACCCCTACACCAAGGCGCTGCTGTCGGCCGTGCCCAAGCTCGGCGCGATGCAGGGCACCGACCTGCCGGCCAAGTTCGAACTGCTGCGCACCGAGGCCAACGCCGACACCGTGCCCGCCGAAGCGCCCACGCAGCAAGACACGGTGCGCCAGGACACCGGCCCCATTCTTCGCGTGCGCGACCTCGTCACGCGCTTCGACGTGCGCAGCGGCATCTTCGGCCGCGTGAAGCGCCGAGTGCATGCGGTAGAAAAGATCAGCTTCGACCTGTACCCCGGCGAGACGCTGGCGCTGGTCGGCGAATCGGGCTGCGGCAAGTCGACCACTGGCCGCTCGCTGCTGCGCCTGGTCGAAAGCCAGAGCGGCGCGATCGAGTTCGGCGGCAAGAACATCCGCGAGCTGCCCACGCGCGAGCTGCAGGCGCTGCGCCGCAATATCCAGTTCATCTTCCAGGACCCATTCGCCTCGCTCGATCCGCGCGTGACGGTGGGCTTCTCGATCATGGAGCCGCTGCTCATCCACGGCATTGCCAAGGGCGCCGAGGCGCAGCAGCGCGTCGACTGGCTGCTGCAGAAGGTCGGCCTGCCGCCCGAGGTGGCGCAGCGCTACCCGCACGAGTTCTCGGGCGGCCAGCGGCAGCGCATTGCGATTGCACGCGCGCTCGCGCTCAACCCCAAGGTGGTGGTGGCCGACGAATCGGTGTCGGCGCTGGACGTGTCGATCCAGGCGCAGATCGTCAACCTGATGCTCGACCTGCAGCGCGAGTTGGGCGTGGCCTTCCTTTTCATCTCGCACGACATGGCGGTGGTGGAGCGCATCAGCCACCGCGTGGCCGTGATGTACCTGGGCCAGATCGTCGAGATCGGCCCTCGCCGCGCCGTCTTCGAGGCGCCGCAGCACGCCTACACCCGCAAGCTGATGGCAGCGGTACCGGTGGCCGACCCGTCGCGCCGCCACAAGCCGCGCGCGCTGCTCGAAGGCGAGATCCCCAGCCCGATCCGCGCGGTGGGCGACGAGCCCGAGGTGCCGCCGCTGGTGCAGGTCGCGCCCGGCCACTTCGTCGCACGGCACGCCATCGGCGGCGCTTTCTGATTTTTCAACCCGCAGGCCCTCCTGCTTTTTTCCTCGAACCGACTGGAGTTCTTTCCATGAAGCAATCTTCTTCCTCTCTGCGATGGGCATCGGCATTGCTGGGCCTGGCCGCGTTGGCCGCATCGGGCACGGCACTGGCCGCGAAAGACGTGGTGCTGTCGATCGCCGCGCAGCCCGAGACGCTGGACCCCTACAACACCAACACCACCCTGACCACCGCCGTCACCAAGACCTTCTATGAAGGCCTGTTCCAGTTCGACAAGGACCTGAAGGTGCAGAACGTGCTCGCCGAGAGCTACGACGTCTCGAAAGACGGCCTGGTCTACACCATCAAGCTGCGCAGCGGCGTCAAGTTCCACGACGGCACCGACTTCAACGCCGAAGCCGTCAAGGTCACGCTCGACCGCGTGCTCAACCAGGACAACAAGCTGCTGCGCTACAACCAGTTCAACCGCGTGGGCAAGGTCGAAGCGGTGAACCCCAGCACCGTGCGCATCACGCTGAAGGAGCCCTTCGGCCCCTTCATCAACTCGCTGGCCCACGCATCGGCCGCCATGATCTCGCCCACCGCGCTGAAGAAGTGGGGCAACAAGGACATCGCCTTCCACCCCGTGGGCACGGGCCCCTTCGAGTTCGTCGAGTGGAAGCAGACCGAAGCCGTCAAGGCCAAGAAGTTCGACGGCTACTGGAAGAAGGGCTACCCGAAGGTCGACAACGTCTCGTGGAAGCCGGTGCTCGAGAACAACACGCGCGCCGCGATGCTGCAGACCGGCGAAGCCGACTTCGCCTACCCCATTCCCTATGAGCAAGCCGACCTGCTGAAGAAGAGCGAGAAGCTCGAAGTGGTGGCCACGCCCTCGATCATCACGCGCTTCCTGGCATTCAACATGCTGCAGAAGCCCTACGACAACCCGAAGGTGCGCGAAGCCATCGGCTACGCCATCAACAAGGAAGCGCTGGCCAAGGTCGCGTTCGGCGGCTATGCCTTCCCGGCGCAGGGCGTGCTGCCCCAGGGCGTGAAGTACGCAGAGAAGATGGCCCCCATTCCCTACGACCTGAAGAAGGCCAAGGAGCTGATGAAGGAAGCCGGCTACCCCGACGGCTTCGAGTCGGTGCTGTGGAGCGCCTACAACAACACGACCTCGCAGAAGACGATCCAGTTCGTTCAGCAGCAGCTCGCGCAGATCGGCATCAAGCTGCAGGTGCAGGCGCTCGAAGTGGGCCAGCGCACCGAGCAGGTGGATGCATGGCCCGATCCGAAGACGGCCAAGGTCCGCATGTACTACACCGGCTGGTCGTCGTCGACCGGCGAGGCCGACTGGGGCCTGCGCCCGCTGTTCGCCTCGGAAGCCTGGGCGCCGAAGCTGAACAACATGTCGTTCTACAAGAGCGAGGTGGTCGACAGCTCGCTGGCCAAGGCGCTGGTGACCACGGACGAGAAGGAACGCGCCGCGCTATACAAGACCGCGCAGGAAGAGATCCGCAAGGACCTGCCGCGCGTGCCGATGATCACCGAGCAGAACCTGTCGGCGCACGCCAAGCGTCTCTCGGGCGTGTTCGTGATGCCTGACGGCAACATCAACATCGACGCGATCGCCACGTCGAACTGATCCCGGCTCCTCGTTTCCTGACTGACTGCCCGACGGGCGATGGCATGCCGCCATCGCCCGATCGCGGCAACCGCACCCCATGCTGAATTACTTCCTCAAACGACTGTTGGGCCTGATCCCCACGCTGCTCATCGTGGCGGTGCTGGTGTTCCTGTTCGTCCACATGCTGCCCGGCGACCCGGCGCGACTTGCCGCCGGCCAGGACGCCGACGAGCAGACCGTGGCCATGGTCCGCGCGGAGCTCGGGCTGGACAAGCCGCTGCCGCAGCAGTTCGTGAACTTCTTCTCCCACATGCTGCAGGGCGACTTCGGCACCTCCATCCGCACCCGGCGGCCGGTGTCGGCGGAGATCGGCGAACGCTTCTTCCCGACGGTGATGCTGACCATCACCAGCATGGTGTGGGCGGTGATCTTCGGCATGGGCATCGGCATCGTGTCGGCGGTGTACCGCAACAAATGGCCGGACCGGCTGGGCATGACGCTCGCCGTGTCGGGCATCTCTTTCCCCGCATTTGCACTCGGCATGCTGCTGATGCAGATCTTCTCGGTCCAGCTCGGCTGGCTGCCCACGGTGGGGGCCAGCAGCTGGAAGCACTACATCCTGCCCTCGATCACGCTGGGCGCGGCCGTGGCGGCCGTGATGGCGCGCTTCACGCGGGCCTCCTTCGTCGAGGTGATCCAGGAAGACTTCGTGCGCACCGCGCGCGCCAAGGGCGTGCACGAATCCAGCGTGGTGTTCAAGCACACGCTGCGCAACGCGCTGATCCCGGTGGTCACGATGATGGGCCTGCAGTTCGGCTTCCTGCTGGGCGGCTCGATCCTGGTCGAGGCCGTCTTCAACTGGCCGGGCCTCGGGCGCCTGCTGGTCGATGCCGTGCAGATGCGCGACTACCCCGTGATCCAGACGCTGGTGCTGCTGTTCTCGCTCGAATTCATTTTGATCAACCTGGTGGTGGACGTGCTCTACGGCTACATCAACCCCACCATCCGCTACAAGTGAGGCAGCCGACATGACGCAAGCCACCGGCGTGACCGCCGAATCGATCACTCCGCCCGTGGTGGCGGTTCAAACCGCGGGCAAGGTCCGCACGCCCTGGGGCGAATGCTGGCGCCGCTTCAAGAAGCAACCTGTGGGCATCGTCGCCGCGGTGTTCGTGCTGCTGCTGGTGTTCGTCGCGGTGTTCGCACCCTGGATCGTGCCCTTCGATCCGGAGAACTTCTTCGACTACGACATGCTCAACACCGGCCCCTCGGCCGCGCACTGGTTCGGCGTCGATCCACTCGGGCGCGACATCTTCAGCCGAATCCTGGCCGGCGCGCGCATCTCGCTGATGGCGGGCTTCCTGTCAGTGGTGCTGGGCGGCATCATCGGCACCGCCTTCGGCCTGCTGGCCGGCTACTACGAAGGCTGGTGGGACCGCATCGTGATGCGCATCTCCGACGTGCTGTTCGCCTTCCCCGGCATTCTTCTCGCGCTCGGCGTGGTCGCCATCCTGGGCAGCAGCATGACCAACGTGGTGGTGGCCGTGTCGGTGTTCAGCGTGCCGGCGTTCGCGCGGCTCGTGCGCGGCAACACGCTGGTGCTCAAGCAGCAGACCTACATCGAGGCCGAGCGCAGCATCGGCGCATCCGACTGGACCATCATCGTGCGGCACATCCTGCCGGGCACCATCTCCTCGATCGTGGTGTATTTCTCGATGCGCGTCGGCACGTCGATCATCACGGCGGCCAGCCTCTCCTTCCTGGGCATGGGCGCGCAGCCGCCGACGCCCGAATGGGGCGCGATGCTCAGCGAGGCCCGCGCCGACATGGTGACCTCGCCGCACGTGGCGCTGTTCCCCAGCCTGGCCATCTTCTTCACCGTGCTCGCCTTCAACCTGCTCGGCGATGCGCTTCGCGACGCGCTCGATCCGAAGATCGACCGCCAGTAGCCCGCTTTTTCTTCATGCCATCGACGACCTCCCTGCCCTTCATCGGCAACCTGCTCCAGGGCGCGCGCAATGCCATCACCGACGTCGCGGGCGTCACCGTGGGTCACCAGACGCTCAGCGACGGTGCCGTGCAGACCGGCGTGACGGTGATCCGGCCCCACGCGGGAGACCCGTTCCGCGACAAGGTGCCCGCGGCCGCCGTGGTGCTCAACGGCTTCGGCAAGAGCGTGGGGCTGGTGCAACTCGCCGAACTCGGCGTGCTCGAGACGCCAATCGCGCTGACCAACACCTTCTCGGTCGGCACGGTGGCCACGGCGCAGATCCGGCATTGCGTTGCGGCGAACCCCGAGAGCGGCCGGTCGCTGCCGACGGTAAACCCGCTGGTCTTCGAGTGCAACGACGGCTTCCTCAACGACATCCAACGGCTGGCTGTGACCGAGTCGGACTACCTGCGTGCGCTCGGCAACGCCGGCGTCGACTTCGCGCAAGGCTCGGTCGGCGCGGGACGCGGCATGTCGAGCTTCCAGCTCAAGGGCGGCATCGGGAGCGCATCGCGCCGCGTCTCGGCCCCCGACAGCGCGGTGCACACCGTCGGCGCACTGGTGCTGGCGAACTATGGGCGCCAGCCGCAACTGGTGCTGGCGGGGCATGCGGTCGGCGAGCGATTGGCGACGCAAGGCTCGGCCGAATGCAAGGAGCCTGAAAAGGGCTCGATCATCATCGTCGTCGCCACCGACGCGCCGCTCGATGCGCGCCAGTTGCGCCGCCTCGCGCTGCGCGCGGGCGCGGGGCTGGCCCGCACGGGCTCGGTCTTCGGGCACGGCAGCGGCGACATCGTGCTGGCTTTTTCCACCGCCTACACCGTGCCCGACCAGGTCGAGCGGCCGATGCCGGTCCTGGCGATGCTGCACGACGGGCTGCTCGACGGCCTCTTCCAGGCCGCGGCCGACAGCACCGAGCAGGCGATCATCCATGCGCTGTGGCGCGCCGAGGCCGTGACCGGCCGTGACGGCAACCACCGCGCCGCGCTGAGCGAACTCCTGCCCGCAGCCACCTTTTCTTCTCGAGCCTGACCTGATCGCACCGCCCATGAAAGTCCTGATCTCCACCGACATCGAAGGCGTCGCCGGCGTCTATCACTCCGAGCAAGTGCGCGCGGGCAACCCCGAGTACGAGCGTGCGCGCCTGTTGATGGCGCAGGAGGCCAACGCGGCGATTGCCGGTGCCTTCGACGCGGGTGCCACCGAAGTGCTGGTGAACGACTCGCACGGCGGCTTTCGCAACATGCCGCCCGACGTGCTCGACGCGCGCGCCCGCGTGGTGCAGGGCAAGCCGCGCTACCTGAGCATGGTGGCCGGGGTCGAGGAAGGCGTCGACGCGGTCTGCATGGTGGGCTATCACTCGCGCGCGCAGGGGCGCGGCATCCTGGCGCACACGATCAACAGCTTTGCCTTTGCAAGCATCTCGCTCGGCGGGCAGGAGTTGGGCGAAGCCGGGCTCTACGGCGCGCTGGCCGGGGAATATGGCGTGCCTGTAGTGATGGGCAGTGGAGACGACGTGTTCATTGCCGAGAACCGGCCGCTCTTTCCGCACGCGACCTTCGTCGAAACCAAGAAGGCCACGGGGTGCAACAGTGGCGTATCGCTGTCACCCGAGCAATCCCGACGAGCAATTCGCGCGGGCGTGGAAGAAGCGCTGGCCGCCCGCTCCCGGGCGAAGCCGCTCGTCTTCGAGGGCCCGCAGACCGTGACGCTGCGCGCCCAGTCGCCCGCGCTGGCCGACCTGTTCTGCCAGTGGCCGGCTTTCGAGCGCGTGGACGGCGTCACGCTTCGTTTCACCGCCGAGACGGTCGAAGCCGCGGTGCGCATGCTGAATTGCTGCTCGGCCATGTCGTCGATGCTGCGCTAAAGCATTACGCCCTCTTCCAGGGCGAACAGGAAAACAGGCCCGGGGACATCCCGGCCTCGCCGCGGGGCTTATCCTTGCCCATGCAGGGCACCCGCGCCCTTATCCGGAATAAGCATCCAACCGTCCCGCAACCCGCATGGATGCTGGGGAATAAGCTTATCCGCATAAGGCGCGAACCAAAAAATAGTTTGTTTCCATAAGGCCGGCTTTCAGAATCTCGGCTTCTTGCTGGGGCGATGGACGCACTGCACTTCAAGACACACGCACGATGTACCAATACACAGAATTCGACCGACAGTTCGTTCATCAACGAGCCGCCCAATTCCGAGACCAGCTCGAGCGCTGGCAAAAAGGCCGTCTTCACGAGGACGAGTTCCGCCCCCTTCGGCTGCAAAACGGCTGGTATGTCCAGCGCTACGCACCGATGCTGCGCGTGGCCGTGCCTTACGGCGAGCTCTCCAGCCGCCAGATCCGCGTGCTGGCCCGCATCGCCCGGGAGTACGACGAGCCCGAAGCCGAGGTCTACAAAAAGGCCGTCGAGACGCAGGGCCTGCTCGGCAGCCACAAGCTCCCGACCCACTACGCCCATTTCTCGACGCGCCAGAACGTCCAGTACAACTGGATTCCGCTCGCCAAGTCGGCCGACGTGATGGACCTGCTGGCTTCGGTCGACATGCACGGCATCCAGACCAGCGGCAACTGCATCCGCAACATCACGAGCGACGAGCGCGCCGGCATTGCCGTCGACGAAATCGCCGATCCGCGCCCGTTCGCGGAAATCATGCGGCAGTGGAGCACGCTGCACCCCGAGTTCGCGTTCCTGCCGCGCAAGTTCAAGATCGCCATCACCGGCGCCACCGAAGACCGCGCCGCGACCGGCTGGCACGACGTGGGCCTGCACATCGTGAAGAACGAGGCCGGCGAAATCGGCTTCCGCGTGCAGGTGGGCGGCGGCATGGGCCGCACCCCCATCATCGGCACCGTGCTGCGCGAGTTCCTGCCGTGGCAACAGATCATGAATTACCTCGAAGCAGTGATTCGTGTGTACAACCGCTATGGCCGCCGCGACAACATCTACAAGGCGCGCATCAAGATCCTGGTGAAGGCCGAGGGCCAGCGCTACATCGACGACGTCGACGCCGAGTACAAGCAGATCCTCGAGCACGACGGCGCGCCGCACACCATCACGCAGGAAGAGTACGACCGCGTGGCCGCATCCTTCGTGCCGCCGACGCTCGCCACCCGCGTGCTGCAAAGCGCCGAGAAGACCGACGCCGAGCTGCGCGCCCAGGCCGCCGACGACGTCATGTTCGCCCGCTGGCTGGCGCGCAACGTGGCGCCACACAAGAACCCCGCGCTGCGCGCCGTGACGCTGTCGTTCAAGCGCCTGAAGCAGGCGCCCGGCGATGCCTCGGCCGACCAGCTCGACACGCTCGCGCAATTGGCCGACCGCTTCTCGGCCGGCGAAGCCCGCGTGACGCACGACCAGAACGTCGTGCTGCCCTGGGTGCATGCCGAAGACCTGCATGCGCTGTGGCTTGCCGCCCGCGCTGCCGGCTTTGCCAGCGCCAACGTGCACCTGCTGACCGACATGATCGCCTGCCCCGGCGGCGACTTCTGCGCGCTGGCCAATGCGCGCTCCATTCCCATCGCCGAAGCGATCACCGAGCGCTATCAGGACCTCGACGAGCTCGACGACCTGGGCGAGATCGACCTGCACATCAGCGGCTGCATCAACTCGTGCGGCCACCACCACAGCGGCCACATCGGCATCCTGGGCGTCGACAAGGACGGCAAGGAGTGGTACCAGGTCACCCTCGGCGGCTCCGACGGCTCCGCGCTCAGCGGTACGCCGCAGGCCGGCAAGGCGGTCGGCCCCTCGTTCTCGGCGGCCGAAGTGCCGGGCGTGATCGAGGCCGTGCTCACCGCGTACCGCGACACCCGCGAGAGCGGCGAGAACTTCATCGACACGCTGCGCCGTGTGGGCCATGACCCGTTCAAGGCCGCGGCCAACGGTGCGCGTTTCAAGGTGGAGGAAGCAGCATGAAGAAGAACCTGAACATCCTGGCCGCCGAAGAACATGTGGACGACGGCGACCCGAAAGTGCTGCAGTTGCCGAACGATGCAGACCCGCTCGCCATCGAGGTGTGCCTGGAAGACATCGAGCGCATCGACCTGAACTTTCCGAAGTTCACCGACGGCCGCGCCTACAGCCAGGCCTTCCTGCTGCGCCGCCGCCTGGGCTTCAAGGGCGACATCCGCGCCACCGGCGACGTGCTGATCGACCAGCTGGTGCAGATGGAACGCACCGGCTTCTCCAGCGCCGTGCTCAAGGAAGGCGTGGACGCCTCCGACGCGCAGCGCCAGTTCGACCGCTTCGCCGCGTTCTACCAGGGCGATGCGGTGAAGACCGCGCCGCACTTCGTGGCCGGCGCCTGAACCCCGAGAGACCTTCAGCCATGAGCATGGACCTCACCAAAATCAACGCCGAACTCGGCCGCAACGCCGAGGGCCTGGTGGACTGGGCGATCGGCCTGGGGCAGCCCACCATCGTCACCACCAACTTCCGCCCGTTCGAGGCGGTGATCCTGCACATGGTCACGCGCGCCAAGCGGGATGTTCCCGTGGTCTGGATGGACAACGGCTACAACACCGAGGCCACCTACCGCTTTGCCGACGAGGTGACGAAGCAACTGGGCCTGGACCTGCACATCTACCTGCCGCGCCGCTCGCGTGCGCATCGCGAAGCGGTGGAAGGCCCGACGCCGGCGCTCGACGATCCGCGCCATGCCGCCTTCACGGAAGAAGTGAAGCTCGAGCCCTTTGCCCGCGCGCTGCGCGAGACGGCACCCAAGGTCTGGTTCACCGCGCTGCGGGCCACCGATACGGCCGTGCGTGCGCAGATGGACCCGGTCAGCGTCAATCCGGACGGCCTCATCAAGGTCGCGCCGCTGCTGCACTGGTCGTCCAAGGAGCTGTACGAGTACTGCGAGGCGCATGGCCTGCCGAACAACTTCGATTACGTGGACCCGACCAAGGGCGAAGACAACCGCGAGTGCGGATTGCATCTTGCGCACTGAGAGCCAAGGTCTCACCGATTCACCGCATCCAGCATCCCCTCCGATGAACGCCCGTACCGAAACCGAACTGCTGCAGCCGCCCATGCACTCTCCCGCGCGCCTGTCCAACACGCACCTCGATGCACTCGAAGAAGAAACCGTCTTCATCCTGCGCGAGGTCGCGGCCGCCTTCGAGCGGCCCACCCTGCTGTTCTCGGGCGGCAAGGATTCGCTGGTGCTGCTGAAGTGCGCGGAAAAGGCCTTTGGCGCCGGCCGCATTCCCTATCCGCTGCTGATGATCGACACCGGCCACAACTTCCCCGAAGTGACCGACTACCGCGACCAGCGCGCGAAGGAGCTGGGCGCCGAACTGATCGTGCGCAGCGTCGAAGACTCGATGAAGCGCGGCACCGTGCGCCTCGCGCACCCCGGCGAATCGCGCAATGCGCACCAGTCGGTGACGCTGCTCGAAGCCATCGAGGAGTTCCGCTTCGACGCGCTGATCGGCGGCGCCCGTCGCGACGAGGAAAAGGCCCGCGCCAAGGAGCGCATCTTTTCGCACCGCGACTCCTTCGGCCAATGGCAGCCCAAGGACCAGCGCCCCGAGCTGTGGACGCTGTTCAACACGCGCCTCGCTCCCGGCGAGCACTTCCGCGTGTTCCCGATCTCGAACTGGACCGAGCTCGATGTGTGGCAATACATCGAGCGCGAACACGTCGGCCTGCCGTCGATCTACTACACGCACAAGCGTGAAGTGGTCGAGCGCCGCGGCCTGCTGGTGCCGGTGACCGGGCTGACCCCGGCGCGCGACGGCGAAACCGTGCAGGTGCGCGACGTGCGCTTCCGCACCGTGGGCGACATCACGACCACCTGCCCGGTCGAGAGCCTCGCGGCCGATGCGGGCGACGTGGTGCTCGAAACACTGTCGGTCGACGTGAGCGAACGCGGCGCCACCCGGATGGACGACATGACCTCCGAAGCATCTATGGAAAAACGCAAGAAAGACGGTTACTTCTGATGAGCGCGACGACGACAGCCTCCCCCCAAGAACTCGCCGCTCACGGCGACACCGGCACCGCTCTGCGCTTCATCACCTGCGGCTCGGTCGACGATGGCAAGAGCACACTCATCGGCCGCCTGCTGGTCGACAGCAAGACCGTGCTGCAGGACCAGCTCGCCGGCGTGCAGCGCGGCGGCGAGACCGACCTCGCCCTCCTGACCGACGGCCTCTCGGCCGAGCGCGAACAGGGCATCACGATCGACGTGGCCTACCGCTACTTCTCGACCGCCAAGCGCAAGTTCATCATCGGCGACGCGCCGGGCCATGAGCAGTACACGCGCAA
The DNA here is from genome assembly GCF_047304045.1 of Variovorax sp. Varisp85. NCBI lineage: Bacteria > Pseudomonadati > Pseudomonadota > Betaproteobacteria > Burkholderiales > Comamonadaceae > Variovorax > Variovorax sp. Varisp85. Next base: position 15,817 of record NZ_JBGLYN010000004.1, on the reverse strand, counting down.
CATGGTCACGGCCGCCTCGGCCGCCGACGCCGCCGTGGTGCTGGTCGATGCGACCAAGCTGGCCTGGGCCGCCGAGGTCGAAGACGGCACGGTCGTCAAGCGCGAGCTGCTGCCGCAGACGCGCCGCCACTCGCTGCTGTGCCACCTGCTGCGCGTTCAGTCGATCGTGTTCGCGGTCAACAAGCTCGACGCCATCGACGACGCCGGACTCGCCTTCGAGCGCATCTCGGCCGCGCTGAACGCTTTTGCCGAAGCGGCCGGCGTGCAGGTCGCGGCCATCGTGCCGATCTCCGCGCTCAAGGGCTGGAACGTGGCCACGCGCCATGCCGACTGGGTCGGCTACGAAGGTCCGAGCCTGCTGGAGTTGCTCGAGGAACTGCCCGTGACGGTGCAGGACGAGGCCGTGCCTTTCGCCTTTCCGGTGCAGTGGGTCGAGAAGTTCTCGGCCTCCGCCGACACCTCGCAAGGCCGCCGCGTGTTCTGGGGCCGCGTCGCCTCGGGCCATGTGGAACCCGGACAGCGCGTGACCGTGCTGCCGAGCAACCAGACCGCCACGGTCGCGCAGGTGCTGAGCCATACGCGCCAGCCGAAGTCGGTGCATGCGGGCCACAGCGCCGGCATCGTGCTCGACCGCGAGGTCGACGTGTCGCGTGGCGACTGGCTGCTGGCGCCCGAGGCCTTCGAGCCGGTGCGCGAGATCACGGCCACCGTGGCCTGGCTCGACGACGAGCCGCTGGTCGCGGGCCGTGTGTACTGGGCGCTGCAGGGCCACCGCTGGGTCAAGGCCAAGGTGGCGCGCATCGTCGATCGCGTGAACATCACGACGCTCGAATCGGAGCCGGCAACGCAGCTGGAAGCCAACGCCATCGGCGACGTGGTGCTCGTGCTGCAGCAGCCGCTGGCCGTGCTGCCCTTCACGCAATCGCGTGCACTGGGCTCGCTGGTGCTGGTCGATACCGCCTCCCACAAGACCGCTGCTGCCGTGCTCGTGCAGCCTGCCGCCGCAAGGGCCTAAAATCAGGGGTTTTCCCCGATCAAACTGACGTTAAAAGACAAATGACCCACGTCGTCTCCGAAGCCTGCATCCGCTGCAAATACACCGACTGCGTGGACGTTTGCCCCGTCGACTGCTTCCGCGAAGGTCCCAACATGCTGGTGATCGATCCGGACGAGTGCATCGACTGCGCGGTCTGCATCCCCGAGTGCCCGGTCAACGCGATCTACGCCGAGGAAGATCTGCCGGCCAACCAGATCGCCTTCATCAAGATCAACGCCGAGCTGGCCCTGGCCGACGGCTGGAAGAGCATCACCAAGCGCAAGCCGGCGCTGCCTGACGCTGAAGAGTGGAAAGACAAGACCGACAAGGTCGGGGAGCTGGTGCGCTGAGCATGCAAGCCGCCCCGATCGAAACCGACGCCCTCATCATCGGCGCCGGTCCGGTCGGGCTGTTCCAGGCCTTCCAGCTCGGCCTGCTCGAGATCTCCTGCCACATCGTCGATGCGCTGCCCGCCGCAGGCGGCCAGTGCGTGGCGCTCTACGGCAGCAAGCCGATCTACGACATTCCCGGCACGCCGGTCACCAGCGGCCGCGGCCTCGCGCAATCGCTGCTGGAGCAGATTGCGCCCTTCAAGCCCCAATTCCATTTCGGCGAGCAGGTGGCCACGCTCGAAAGGCAGGCCGACGAACGGCTGCTGCTGACCACCTCGGCGGGCAGCGCTTTCCTGGCCAAGACAGTGTTCATCGCGGCCGGCGTGGGGGCCTTCGTGCCCAAGCGCATCGCCATCGAGGGCATTGCGCAATTCGAGGGCGCATCGCTTTTCTATCACCCCGATTCGCTGGAGCGCTTTGGCGGCCAGACCGTGGTGGTCAACGGCGGTGACGACATCGCGCTCGAAACCGCCATCGCGCTCACGGCCGTTGCGAAGCAGGTCACGCTGGTCCACCGCCGCGATGGCTTCCAGGCCGACGAAACCACCGTTGCCTCAATGCGAGCCCTCGTGGCCGCGGGCAAGCTGGCCTTCCAGGTCGGCCAACCGACCGCATTCGACGGCAAGCAACTGCAGCTCACCACGCCCGATGCAACGACCGTCGATCTGCCGCTCGACGCGCTGATCGCCTGCCTGGGCATCTCCCCGCGCCTCGGCCCCATCGCCGACTGGGGCCTGGAACTCGAGCGCAAGCAGGTGCCCGTCGACACCGAGAAGTACGAAACCCGCGAGCGCGGCGTGTTCGCGGTAGGCGACATCAACACCTACCCGGGCAAGAAAAAACTCATCGTCTGCGGCTTCCACGAAGCCACGCTGGCGGCCTGGGGCGCCACGGCCATCGTCTTTCCGGGCAAAGCCGTGCCGCTGCAGTACACGACCACCAGCACGCGGCTGCACGAGCTGCTGGGCGTGGCTACTGCCCGCGAGGCAACAGCGCGCGGTACTCGCCGATGAAGCTGCCGATGGCGGCAACGTAGCGGTCGATGTCCGCATCGGTCAAGGGCAGCGACAGCACGACAAAGCCGCGCGGCGAGGCATAGATGCCCTGCTCCAGCAGGTGGAAGAACAGCAGCTGCCGAAGCCGTCCGTCGACCGCCGCCAGGTCGTCCACGCGGCGCACCTCGCCGCGCAGGAAATGCGCGTTCATCAGCGACCCCACGCCGGTGAACTGCATGGCCACATCCTCCGCCGCGCACAACGCATTGAGCCGCGCGCGCATCGCCTCGCCGCGCCCGGCCAGCGCGGCGGCCGCCTGGGGCGTGAACAGCTTCGTAAGCCCGGCATGGCCGGCCGCCATCGTCATCACGTTGTTGTTGAAGGTGCCCGAATGCGAGAGCGGCCCGGTGCGCGGGTCGAACAGCGCCATCACGCCGGCCCGCCCGCCGAAGGCGCCGAAGGACATGCCGCCGCCGATGTACTTGCCCAGCGTGGTCAGGTCCGACCGGATGCCCAGCCTGTTCGCCAGTCCGTGCGGCGCGAGGCGCGAGGTCATCACCTCGTCGAAGACCAGCAATGCGCCGACGCGCGTGGCCGACTCACGCAATGCCTGCAGGAAGTCGAGACGCCCCGGAATACAGCCGCTCGCCCCCTGCATCGGCTCGGCCAGAACAGCGGCGATCTCGGTGCCGTGCCTTTCGATCTGCTCGCGCGCTGCCTGCGTGTCGTTGTAGGGCAGCACCAGGAAGTCGAACGGCACGGTGGTCGGCAACGGCCTGGCGCCGAAACCCAGTACGCCGCCGTGGTAGCCGCCCGAGAACACCACGATCTTGCGGCGTCCCGTGAAATGCAGAGCCGCCGTCAACGCCATCAGGTTCGCTTCGGTTCCCGAGTTGGTGAAGCGCAGCTGCTCGATCTGCGGAAAGCGCTCGCAGATGAGCCTTGCGAGCCGGCCTTCGAGCAGGTTGTGGCCCGTAAGGTTGATGCCGCTTTGCATCGCCTCGACGACGGCGTCGCGTATCTCGGGCGCCGAATGGCCATAGACGCCTGCCGTGTACTCGGCGATGAAGTCGGCATAGCGGTGGCCGTCGGCATCCCACAGCGCCGCGCCTTCGCCCCGGGCAATGGTGAGCGGAAACGGCGCATAGAACAGCACCGAGCGGCTATTGGCACCGGGCATGTAGCGCGCCTGTTCCTCGAACTGGCTGCGGCTGGCCGGGTTGCTGTCGGTGAAGCGCTGGTGCGCCCCTGCAAGGGCGCGGTCGGTGGCGGCATGGGTCATGGCTATGTCCTTCGGATGGCGAGGCGCTCGCCTCTTGCAGCGAATTTAATTGATCAATGCTCAATTAATATTGTTTATACAGTCAACCAAGCTGCAGCACAATGGCTGCAGCCATGACGAAGAAATCGCCACCCAAGCCCCGCACCGCCGGCCGCCCCGCCGGCGGTGGCGGCCTGACGAAGCAACGCATCGCCGAGGAGGCACTGGCGCAGATCGACGAATTCGGCCTCGGCGCCTTCAGCATGCGCGAGGTTGCGGCGCGGCTCGATGTCTACCCGGCCACGGTGCACTGGCACGTAAGCACGCGCGAGGCGCTGCTGGCCGAAGTGGCGGCCATCGTCATGGCCGAAGTCGCGCCGCCGCCCGGCAAGCTGGCCTGGAAGGACTGGATCGCCGAACTGTTCCGGCGCTGCCGCGCCGCCGTGCGCCGCCATCCGAACGTGGCGCAGCTGCTGGGCGCGCAACTGGTGTCGAACGGCAGCCTGCCGATGGCGTTGGTCGAGGGCGTGCTGGCCGCGCTGACCGAAGCCGGCTTCGAGGGCGAACCGCTGCTGGAGGCCTACAACTGCGTGATCGCGGCGATGCTGGGATTCCTCACGATGGAGTTCTCGCCCCTGCCCGCCGACAACACGCAGGCCTGGGCCGAGGAGTTGCGCGAGCGCGTGCACACGATCCGCCCGCTCGACCATCCGGTGCTCACGCGCAACCTGCCGCTGCTGGCCAACAAGGCGTTCATCGTGCGATGGGACAACGGCACGGCGGTGCCGCTCGACGGCAGCTTCGAGCGGCACATCCAGATCACCATCGACGGGCTCGAGGCCTCCGCGCGGCGGATCGAGGCGGCGTAGGCCCCGCGGTTCGCGCAGCGCCTCAACGATGGCGGTGGCATCGACCGGCGCTTCTGCGGGTTTACCCCCTGGAATGGCACGCCCGTCGTCGCGGGCTTCCCCGCAGCGGATAAACTCCGCCCTGCGCCGCGGCTCGCCACGGTGCAATTGCTAGGGGTGCTGGGCGGCTTGCCGTCCGGCTGAGAAAGTCCCTTTGAACCTGTCCGGTGGTTTCACCGGGGGTCCGCATCGTTTCCGACGACGCGGGCTCGAGGCAATCCTCGCGCAGGGAAGCTGGTCCGGTGGCCTCTCACGTTCTCTCGCGTGACGGCTGCGCCGCTCGGGCCCCGCCCACCTGCCAAACCTTTTGCACTGGAGCAAATGGATGGCAAACGATGACACCGCTACCGGCGCCAACGAAGCGCTGACGCCGCTGCCTGCATCCCAGCGCGTGTTCGGCTGGCACGACCACGCCTCGCTCTGGTTCAGCCTCGGCGTGGGCCTGCTGGTGATGCAGATCGGCGCCTACCTGGTGCCGGCCGTGGGCACGCGCGACGCGGCCATTGCCATCGTGCTCGGCTCCTGCGTCGGCGCCGGCCTGCTGGCCTGGACCGCGCGGCTGGGCTGCGAGAGCGGCCTAGCCAGCGCCGGCCTGATGCACGCCACCTACGGCAGCGCCTTCGCGCGGCTGCCGGTGCTGCTCAACATCGTGCAGCTGGTGGGCTGGACCACTTTCGAACTCGTCGTCATGCGCGAAGGCACGCAGGCCATCGGCCAGTCGGTGGTCGGCCCTTCGCTCGGCACCGCCTGGGGCGGCGTGCTGACCACGCTGCTCTGGGGCGCGGTGCTGCTGGCGCTGCTTGCAGGGTCGATGGTCAAGCTGGTGCGGCGCTTCGTGAGCCGCTTCGGCCTGCCGCTGGTGGTGCTGTCGCTGATCTGGCTCACATGGCAATTCGCGACGCGGCTACAGGCCAAGGGCCTGGACGCCTTCTGGGCACGCCCGGGTGACGGCACGATGGGCATGTTCGGCGCGCTCGACCTCGTGATCGCGATGCCGGTCTCGTGGCTGCCGCTGGTGGCCGATTACGCGCGGCACGGCCGGCGCAGTGCGACCGGCAAGGGCGGCCTGGGCAGCCTGGGCAGCGCCTTCAGCGGCACCTGGATCGGCTATGCGCTCGCCAACATCTGGTGCTACGCACTGGGCGTGATGGTGGTGAGCGTGGCCGAGCCCGGCACGGGTCTGGTCACCGCGCTGCTGCTGGCACAGGGCGGGCTGGTGGCGCTGGGGCTGATCCTGATCGATGAACTCGACAACGCGTATGGCGATGTCTATTCGGGCTCGGTCTCCACGCACAGCCTGCTGCCGCGATGGAGCGTGAAACGCTGGGGCCTGCTGCTGGCCGCGCTGTGCATCGCATTGGCTCTGGTGCTGCCAATGCACACGCTGGAGCCCTTCCTGCTGCTGTTGAGCTCGGTGTTCGTGCCGCTCTACGGCGTGATCATCGGGCGGCTGGGCGGCGGCCAGTCGGTGTCGCCGGCCGGCACGCGGCAGCTCGATTTCGGCGCGGCGCTGATCTGGATCGCGGGCATCGCGGCGTACCACGCGCTGGCCAGGTGGGCGCCGCAGTTCGGCTCTGCGCTGCCCACGCTGGCGGCGACTTTTGTTCTCGCCTGGCTCAGCCGGCCTTCACCGGCAAACGGTGCGTCGGCACTGGCGCAAAGCCGTGGTTGAGGGGGCCATGACCCGCACCGACCTTCACATTCGCACCGGCGGCCATCGCGCCGAGGATGTAGGCACGCGCCTGTTCGACCGCCTCGGGCAGCGCCGCGCCCAATGCAAGATGCGCGGCGATGGCGGAAGACAGCGTGCACCCCGTGCCATGCAGGTTGCGGCTGGCAATGCGCCGGGAGGCCAGCCGCTTGCGCTCGCCGCCGGTTTGCAGCAGCACGTCGACCACGTCTTCGCCCGGCAGATGGCCGCCCTTGAGCAGCACGGCCTTTGCACCGAGCGCGAGCAGTTCGTCGGCGGCGCCGTCGAGCGCATCGACGCCATCGATGGCATGGCCGATCAGCAAGGCGGCTTCATCAAGGTTGGGCGTGACGACCACGGCGCGCGGAAACAGTTCGCGCACCAGCACCTGCACCGTCTCGGCCGCGATCAGGCGGTCGCCGCTGGTGGCCACCATCACGGGGTCGAGCACCACGTTCTTCAATTGATAGCGGTCGATGGCCCAGGCCACCACCTCGACCACCTCGGGTGCATGCAGCATGCCGAGCTTGACGGCATCGACGCCGATGTCTTCCACCACCGCCTGGATCTGCGCCTTGAGGAAATCGGGCGGCACGCCGTGGATGCCCGAGACGCCGAGCGTGTTCTGTGCGGTGAGCGCGGTGATGGCCGTCATGCCGTAGCAGCCGAGCGCCGCGAAGGTCTTGAGGTCGGCCTGGATGCCGGCGCCGCCGCCGCTGTCGGAGCCGGCGATGGAGAGCACGCGTGCGTAGCGCTGGGTGGGTGCGGAGGTCATGCCGAAAATTATCGGCGACTCTTCTTCTCCCTCCCCTTCCGGGGGAGGGCCGGGGTGGGGGCACGCGGCGTATCCGATGGGCGCTCTGCCCGCCCCCATCCCAGCCTTCCCCCAAAGAGGGAAGGAACAACACAACTTCGCGTTCTGCAGGTGCTGCTCGTGCTGTGGCTGCTCGCCTGCTGCACCCTTGCTTTCGCCACCCCGCGCGCGCTGCTCGTCGGCGTCTCCGAACTCGCCAACCAGCCGCAGGCGCTGTGGCTGCAAGCGCCGCGCAACGACGTGATGCTGATGCGCGATGCGCTGCTCAAGCAGGGCTTCGCGGCGTCCGACATCGCCATGCTCGCCGATGGCGTGAATGGCGCCGCATTGCCCGAATCGCAGGCCATCCACGAGGCTCTTGCCAAGTTGCTTGCGCAGTCGGGAAGCGGCGACTTCGTGCTGCTGTACTTCTCCGGCCACGGCACCCGGCTGCGCGACATCGCCAAGCGCTACCAGGAGCCCGATGGCCTCTCCGAGAACTTCCTCGCGCGCGACGTGCGCGGCACGCTGGGCAGCGACAACGTGCTCACGGGCGACCTGCGCGACGCCGACTTCGATGCATGGATCCAGTCCTTCCTCGCGAAGAACGTGTTCGTGGCCTCGGTGTTCGACACCTGCTCTGCCAACTCCATGACGCGCGGCACCGCCGATGCACCCGCCACCGCCGAAGGCCCGAGCGACGACGAGGTGCGCTGGCGCGGCCTGCGCGCGACCCAACTGACTGGCGGTGCAGCGCCGGTACGGCCCCTGACGCCGCCCATACCGGCCGAAGCCGTGCCGCGCGCCCGCTACGTCGCCTTCTTCGCCTCCGAGAGCCACCAGATCACGCCCGAGCTGCGCCTGCCCCGCAAGGCGCGCAACGCCCGGCCGCAGGGCCTGCTGACCTGGGCCATGGTCGAGGCGCTGTCGCGCAAGCCCGCCACCTGGCGCGACCTGTTCGACGGCGTGCTCGCGCTGTACCCGCCGGTCATCGACGAACTCGCACAGCGCTTTCCCACGCGCGAGCTGCCGTCCCCGGTGGCCGAAGGCAACCTCGATGCGCCGCTGTTCGCCAACGGCGGCGCGCCCGCGTCCACGCGCCCCGTGTGGCGCGCGCAGCGCAGCGGCGACAGCCTGGCCATCAAGGCCGGCCTGCTCGATGGCCTTGCACAACAGCAGGAGCTGCGTGTGATCGCGACGCTCGACGACGGCGCCGTGCGCAGCGCGCCGGCCACGGTGGCGCAGATCAAGCTCGGCGGCGCGTGGCTCGCTGTACCCGCGGCGTTGAAGGACGTGTCGGGCAGCGCGTTCTGGAGCGTCACGCCCATGACCGAGCCGGCCGCCACCGCCTTGCGCGTGCGCGCCGACAAGCCCTTGCCCGCCGGCCTCAGCCTCGACTATCCGGCGGCGATCCGCCGGGCCGACGACGCAGCCACCGCCGACGTGCGCTGGACCGACCTCGGCCCCCCGGGACAGCGCCTCGAGCTGCTCGCGCCGATGCTCGGCGCGACGGTTTCCACCGTGGTGCTGCCCGACACCGCTGCCCTGCGCCGCCGCCTGCAGGCCCTGGCGCAGCTCAAGTGGCTCGCGCAGCTGCAGGCCTATGGCAAGGACGGCCAGCTCGACGGCTTCGATGCGACGCTCGAGGTCTGGAGCGCCGATCGGCTGCTGCGCAGCGTGCCCGTCGTTCAGGCTGCAGCCATGCTGCCATCGCCGCGCGCCGGGGAGCGCGTGCGCCTGACCGTGCGCAACACCAGCGGCCGCTCGCTCGACCTCGTCATCGCCGGCATCGATGCGCGCGGCAACCTGCAGTCGGTCTACCCCGACGAGCTCGGCGAAACCAACCGCTTCAAGCGCGGCACGACCGAGCAGCCCTCGGTCAAGCGCTTCGACCTGCCCTGGCTCGACGCCGCCGGCGATGCGCGCCTGCTGGTCATGGCCGTGCCCGCCACGCCCTACAGCGCGCCACGCCTGTTCGGCGTGGCTTACGCACAGGCCGAGGTGTCGGAAGTGCGCGTGCGCGGCGGCCAGCCGCCGGCCGAGAGTGGCGAGCGGCAGGTGTTCGCGGCCTTGCTGCGCAGAAGCGGCGCTGCGGACGGCGGAGCCCGGCCATGAAGCCGGCGCATGCGATTTCGGTTCAACCTTTTTTCTTTCGCACCCCGGAGGTGATATGGCATTTCTCGACGACGGCTCCTGGAGCCCTGAAGACGCCCGGCAGTTCTACGACCTGATCGGCACCGGCTCCGCGGAAACCGACCTTGTCATGCTGATCGAGAACAAGGGCGCGCCCGTCGAAGCCGAGCTCGACCGCTCCTTCGACGACGGCAAGGCGCGGCTGAACATCGGCGGCTACTACTGGTCGGTGCAGGTGCCCGAGTCGTCCAGCCAGAACCAGGTCGTGCCCAACAACCTGATCGTCGCGCGCCGCAGCGACGCGGCCACCGCCACGCTCGCCAGCCTGCTGCGCACGCAGGAGAAAGACCTGAAGGTCGTCATCAGCGCCTTCAAGGCCGGCGGCGACGAGCGCTCGCCTGATGCGCAGTCGACCTTCGAGCTGGTGCTGGAGAACGCCCGCATCTGCCGGCTGGTGCTCAACTCCGGCGGCCACTGGGGCGTGCCCTCGGAGCTGGTCTCCATCAGCTACCGCACGGTGAAGGTCAAGTCGGCGCCGCAGAAGACCACCGGCTTGCGCGGCGCGGTGCGCGAATGCCAGTTCACCCGCGCCTGAACGCCGCCACATCCAGGAGCCGCACACCATGACGACCGCCGCCGAACTCCTCAAGGCCGCCGACCCGGCCGCCGCCCTCAAGGCCCTGAGCGACGACGTGCGCGCCAGGCCCGCGGACAGCAAGCACCGTGTCTTCATGGCGCAGCTGCTGTGCGTGCTCGGCCAATGGGAGCGCGCGCTGAACCAGCTCAGCGTGGCGGCCGAACTCGACGCGCTCGCCGTGCCCATGAAGCAGGTCTACGGCGAGGCCGTGCGCTGCGAGGGCCTGCGCGCCGAAGTGTTCGCCGGCACGCGCACGCCGATGATCTTCGGCCAGCCCGACGAGTGGCTGGCGCTGCTCATCGAGTCGCTGCTGCGCCAGGGCCGCGGAGAAAGCGAGCTGGCCGAGGACCTGCGCCAGCGCGCCTTCGACGGTGCGCCCGCCATCAGCGGCACCATCGACGGCGCGCCCTTCGAGTGGCTCGCCGATGCCGACATGCGCCTGGGGCCGGTGCTCGAAGCCTTCGTCAACGGCAAGTACTACTGGATTCCGTACGCGCGCCTCGCGCACATCAAGATCGAGCCGCCCGAGGACCTGCGCGACTGCGTGTGGATGCCCGCGCACCTGCAGTTCGAGAACGGCGGCGAAACGCTTGCGCTGATTCCCACGCGCTACGAAGGCACCGAGAAGACCGAGGACGGCGAGCTGCTTCTTGCGCGCAAGACCGAGTGGCGCGAACTGCGCCCCGAGGTCTGGGCCGGCCATGGCCAGCGCGTGCTCGGCAGCGACGCGGGCGAGTACGCGCTGATGGACGTGCGCGAGATCCTGTTCACGCCCGAGGGCGGCGAAAGCAGCGCCGGTGGCTGAACTCACCGCGCAGGAGCGGCTGCAGCCTTCGTTGCTCGACCGCCTCGTCGACAACGCGCCCGACGAGAAGCGCGAGAGCGACGAGAAGCGCACGCTGACCAAGCAGGCGCTGCGCCAGGCCGTGCTGCGCGACCTCGGCTGGCTGTTCAACGCCACCGGCTACGGCCTTGCGATGGACGACAGGCAGTACCCGAATGCCGCACGCTCGGTCATCAACTACGGATTGCCTATGCTGTCTGGCCAGTTCACCTCGTCGGTGCAGCGTGTCAGCATGGAACAGGCTTTGAAGAACGCAATCCTGCAGTTCGAGCCGCGCATTTTGTCCCGCACACTCGAAGTGGAACTCGTCATGGAAGGCCCGGCACTGGACTCCCACAACAGCATCGGCCTGCAGATCCGCGGCATGCTGTGGGCGCAGCCGGTACCGCTCGAGTTCCTGATGCGAAGCCGCGTAGACCTGGAAGAAGGACGCATCGAGATCGTGGACATGGCGCAGAAGTTATGAGCCCCCCGGCTTTTCACTGCGCTGCGCTTCGTGTAATTCGCCACCCCCCGAGGGGGAGGCGCGGCCCGCCTTGGGGCGGCCCGGCGGCGGCCGCCTTCCCGGAGTGAAGAGATGGACCCCAGGCTGCTGAGTCTGTACGAACAGGAACTGCGCTACTTCCGCGAAAGCTCTGCCGAGTTCGCGCGCGCGTTCCCGAAGATCGCGCATCGACTTGGCATCGAGGGCCAGGAGGTGGCCGACCCTTACGTGGAGCGGCTCATCGAGGCCACCGCGTTCCTGTCGGCGCGCGTGGGCCTGAAGCTCGACGCCGAGTACCCGCGCTTCACGGGCCATTTGCTCGACATCGTCTATCCGCACTTCCTCGCGCCGACGCCGGCGATGGTGATCGTGTCCTTCGTGCCCGACCCCGACGACGCGAACCTCGCGACCGGCCCGAGCCTGCCGCGCGGCAGCGGCCTGCGTGCGCGGCAGGCCGTGGGGCAGAACACGCATTGCGAGTTCCGCACGGCCAGCGCGCTGCGCGTGTGGCCCATCGAGATACAACGTGCGCAGTACTTCACCTACGCCCCCGACCTGCCGCTCAACACGCACCCGCAGTCGCGCGCCATCCGCGGCGGCCTGCGCATCGCGCTGCGCGCCACGGCCGGCCTGAACTTCAGCCAGATCGCGCTCGACGACCTCGTGCTGCACTTCGGAGGCGCCGAAGACGTGGCCTGGCAGCTGCACGAATGCGCGCTGGGCCAGCCCGTCGGCGTGCTGGTGCGGCCGCTGGCACCGAGCGGTGCCTTGCAGGGCGCGGCACAGAGCCTGCCCGCCAGCGCCATCGGCGCGGTCGGCTTCGAGGACGACGAGGCGCTGCTGCCCGCCACTGCCACCGGTTTCTCGGGCTTTCGCCTGCTGCAGGAGTACTTCGCGTTTGCGCAGCGCTTCCAGTTCGTGCGCATCGGCGGGCTCGAGGCGCTGCTGGCCACGATGCCGGTGACCGATGTCGAGATCGTGCTGCTGTTCTCGCGCGGCGGCGCGGCGCTCGAAAAGCTCGTGAGCGCCGACAACGTGCATCTGCATTGCGTGCCCGCCGTCAACCTTTTCACCAAGCGGCTCGACCGCGTGGCCATGACCGAGGGCGTGAGCCAGTTCCACCTCGTGCCCGACCGCACGCGGCCGCAGGACTTCGAGGTGCACACCGTCACCGAGGTCATCGGCCATGGCGCGCCCGGTGCCGATGCGGCGGCGGTCGAGCAGCCGTTCAGGCCCTTCTACTCGGCCTTCCACGGCAGCCGCACGAGCCACCCGGCCTACTTCACCACCACGCGCGAGCCGCGCATGCTGTCGGTGCGCCAGCGCACCGAGGGCAATCGCAGCAGCCACATTGGCTCCGAGGTCTACATGCAGATCGTCGATCCGCAGCAGGCGCCGTATGCGGCCACGCTGCGGCAGCTGGCGGTGACCGCGCTGTGCACCAACCGCGACCTGCCGCTGCTCATGCCGCTGGGCCGCGAGAACGACTTCGACTGCGTCGATTCCTTCCCCGTGCAGCGCGTGCGCATGGTGCGCGGGCCGTCGCGGCCGGTGTCGCCGGTGGTGAGCCAGGGGCTGGGGTGGCGCGTGGTCGACCACCTCGCGCTCAACTACCTGTCGCTGTCCGACAGCACGCCGGAGCAGGGCGCCGCCGCATTGCGCGAGACGCTGATGCTCTATGCCGTGCATGCCGACGAGATGCGCCAGGGCCAGGTGCGCGGGCTGCTGTCGGTGAAATGCAAGCCCGTCGCGCGCAGGCTGCCGCTCAAGGGGCCGATCGCCTTCGGGCGCGGGCTCGAAGTAACGCTCGAAGTCGACAAGGACGCCTTCCACGGCCACAGCGCGTTCCTGTTCGGCGCTGTGCTCGCGCGCTTCCTGTCGCGCCATGTAGAGGTGAATCATTTCGTCGAAACCGTGCTGCGCATCGCAGGCAAGGGCGAGACCATGCGCTGGAGGCCGCTGTGCGGGACGCGCCAGATTCTGTGAATGCGCGGGTCGACGCCGCACTGCGCGAGTGGTCGGCGCAGCCGTGGGCCTTCGACTATTTCGCGGTGATGCGGCGGCTCGAATCGGTCGCGAAGACCACGCCGCGCTGGGGCCGCGCCCTGCTGCCGAACGCCGAACCGGTGCGTGTGGGACAGGAGCCTTCGCTGTCGTTCGCTCCCGCGAGCTTCAGCCGCTTCGAGCCCGCCACTGCGCATTCACCGCCACGCTTGCGCCAGCAGTTCTTCGGCTACATCGGCCCCAACGGCCCGCTGCCGGTGCACCTGAGCGACTTCATCCGCGAGCGCAGCCTGAACCACGGCGACCCGACGTGGCTGGCCTTTCTCGACAGCTTCTCGCACCGCTTCTCGCTGCACTTCTATCGCGCCTGGGCGCAGTCGCGGCCGGCCGTGGCGCTCGACCGGCCGGGCGAGGACCGCTTCCGCCTGCAGATCGGCGCGCTGATCGGCATCGGCACGCCGGGCCGCGTGGACCGCGACGAGATCCATGACGACGCGCGCCTGCATTTCTCGGGCTGGCTCGCGCGCCGCGTGCACAACGTGGAGGGCGTGGAGTCGGTGCTGTGCAGCTACTTCGGCGTGCCCGTGAAGCTGGAGCGCTGGGTCGGCCACTGGATGAGCCTGCCGGCCGGAGAGCTCACGCGGCTGGGGCAGGGCGAGAGTTCGCGCTCGATGGGCATGGGCGCCATGCTCGGCACCCGCGCCTGGGACCGCCAGCACCGCGTGCGGCTGCACCTGGGGCCGCTCACGCTCGACCAGTACCGCATGTTCCTGCCGATCGGCAACGCACGGCCCGTGCTGCAGCGCTGGATGCAGCAGCTGCTGGGCGACGAGCTGGAGTGGGACGCCGAACTCGTGCTCGAAAAGACGCAGGTGCCGCTCACGCGCCTCGGCGATGCGAAGGGCAACGGGCCGCGCCTGGGCTGGGTCTCGTGGCTCGGGCAGCGCACACGTTCGCGCGACGCAGCGGACGTGCGCATCGGCAGCCAGCCTTTCAATCAACCCATCTTCATTCGTTCAGAAGAGATACGGAGTCCCTCATGAGTGAAATCAGCCGCACCGCCCTTTTCGGCAAGCTCAACGCGCTGGCCTACAAGGCCATCGAGGGCGCCACCGTGTTCTGCAAGATGAGGGGCAATCCGTACGTGGAGCTGGAGCACTGGTTCGCCCAGCTGCTGCAGGCGCAGGACTCCGACCTGCACCGCGTGATCCAGCATTACGGGCTCGACGTGTCGGTCATCGCGAAAGACATGACCACCGCGCTCGACCGCCTGCCGCGCGGCGCCACCGCCATCAGCGACTTTTCGCCGCACATCGAGAACGCCATCGAGCGTGCGTGGACCTACGCCACGCTGCAGTTCGGCGAGGCACAGGTGCGCACCGGCTACCTGCTGGTGGGCATGCTGAAGACGCAGAGCCTGCGCAACCCGCTGTTCGGCTTGTCGAAGCAGTTCGAGAAGGTCAAGGTCGAAGACCTGGCGGACAACTTCGCCAAGATCTGCGATGCCTCGCCCGAAGCGCAGATGCGCGCGCAGGACGGCACCGGCATGGGCAGCGGCGCACCCGGCGAAGACTCGGGCGCGATGGCGCCAGCCGCCATGGGCAAGGGCGATGCGCTGAAGAAGTTCGCGGTCGACCTCACCGAGAAGGCGAAGAAGGGCGAGATGGATCCGGTGACCGGGCGCGACGAGGAGATCCGCCAGATCGTCGACATCCTCATGCGCCGCCGCCAGAACAACCCGCTGCTGACCGGCGAGGCGGGCGTCGGCAAGACGGCCGTGGTCGAGGGCTTCGCGCAGAGGCTCGCGCGTGGCGACGTGCCGCCGCAGCTGAAGGACGTGAAGCTGCTCACGCTCGACATCGGCCTGCTGCAGGCCGGTGCGAGCATGAAGGGCGAGTTCGAGCAGCGGTTGCGGCAGGTGATCGACGAGGTGCAGAGCTCGCCCACGCCCATCATCCTGTTCATCGACGAGATCCACACGCTGGTGGGCGCGGGCGGCGCGGCCGGCACCGGCGACGCGGCCAACCTGCTGAAGCCCGCGCTCGCGCGCGGCAACCTGCGCACCATCGGCGCCACCACCTGGGCCGAGTACAAGAAATACATCGAGAAAGACCCGGCGCTCACCCGCCGCTTCCAGGTGGTGCAGGTGCCCGAGCCCGACGAGACCAAGGCGATCCTGATGCTGCGCGGCGTGGCCAGCGTGCTCGAGAAGCACCACCGCGTGCAGCTGCTCGACGAGGCCATCGAGGCGGCTGTGAAGCTGAGCCACCGCTACATTCCCGCGCGCCAGCTGCCCGACAAGGCCGTGAGCCTGCTCGACACCGCCTGCGCGCGCGTGGCCGTGTCGCAGCACGCGACGCCGCCCGAGGTGGAAGACTGCATGCGCCGCATCGAGGGGCTCACGGTCGAGCAGGAAATCATCGGCCGCGAGGAAGCCATCGGCATCGATGTGACCAAGCGCGCGGCGCAGGTAGCGGGGCTGCTCGACGAATCGAAGACCCAGCTCGAAGGGCTCAATGCGCGGTGGAAGGAAGAGAAGGGACTGGTCGACCGGCTGCTGGAGCTGCGCAGCAAGCTGCGCGCGGGCAACAAGCCGGTGGACTCTTCACTCCCTCCCCCGCTGGGGGAGGGTGGGGGTGG
>NZ_JBGLYN010000049.1:0-47108 GCF_047304045.1 Variovorax sp. Varisp85 | reverse complement strand
TCGCTGCCGAGCACGCCGTCGAGCAGGCCGCCTGTGCCGCCATCGGTCACGCCGCCGAGGACGCCGCCCAGAAGACCGTCGCTGCCGAGCACGCCGTCGAGCAGGCCGCCTGTGCCGCCATCGGTCACGCCGCCGAGCAGGCCGTCGCCGGACACGAGATGGGCCACGCCGTCGGTCAGGTAGTCGACCTGCGCCGTGACACCGTTCAGCAGCGCTGTCGTCGTGCCCTCACCGAGCAGTTGATCGGTCAGCGGGCTCAGCAGACCACCAGCACTGGCCGCCACTTCGCCCACGACGCCATCGACCGGGTCGAGTACGTTGGGGTTGTTCTCCGAGAAGCTGCTGCCGAGCACCGGAGCCAGCAGGCCGCCGGCGGTGTTGGTCAGACCGTCCGCGAAGCCGACCACCGATCCAAGCGTGTTCCCGAGACCAAGCTCGCCCACCAGGCCGGTGTTCAGGCCATCGGCCAGGTTGCCGGCCATGCCGTCGGCCGGGTCGAACAGGCCAGCGCCCGTGCCCGGGGTGCCGCCGTTGCCGAGCACATCGCCGAGCAGACCACCTTCGCCGCCGAGCACGCCGCCCAACGGGCCTTCTTCGCCGAGCACGCCGCCCAACACGCCGTTTTCGCCAAGCAAGCTGCCGAGCAGGCCGGTGGTACCGAGCAGGCCGCCCGCGAGGCCGTCTTCGCCCAGCACGTCGGAGAGCGTGCCGTTCGTGCCGAGCAGCGAGCCGACGGCGCCGTCCGGACCCAGCAAACCACCCAGGGGCGTGCCTTCGCCGAGCAGGCTTCCGACCACGCCATCCTCACCCAGAACGCCGCCGAGCAGGCCACCGGAAAGACCGTCGTTGCCGAGCACGCCACCCAGGGGGCCGCCGTCGCCGACCACTCCGCCGAGCAGGCCGTCGAGGGCGCTGCCCTGGCCGATCAGGTCGCCGACGAGGCTGCCTTCACCGAGCAGGCCTCCAACCAGGCCATCGTCTGCCAGCAGGTTGCCGACCACCCCGTTGTCGCCGAGCAGGCCGTCGAGCGTGTTGCCGACCACGCCGCCGTCAGCCAGCAGGTTGTCGAGGCCCAGGCTGGAGGTCAGGCCACCGAGCGGGCCTTCATTGGAAAGGAGGTTGTTCAGGCCGTCGGTCAGGTAGTCCACCTGGCCGTTCAGATGACCGATCAGCGCATCGGTCACGCCCTCGCCGAGCAGGGTGTCCACGATGGGACTCAGGCTGTTGCCGAGCGGGTCGGTGATGTTGCCGACGACCTCGTCGACCGGGTCCAGCGCGTTGGGATCGTTGCGGGTGAACTCGGAGCCGAGCAGCGGTGCCAGCACGCTGTCGACCACGTCGGTCGTGCCGTCGACCACCGGGGCCACGGGAGCGAGCGCGCCGCCCAGGCCAGCGGTGCCGTCGACCGCGCCGACCGCGCCATCGACGAGGCCGTCGCCCGGATCGAGCAGGTGATCGCCGTCTGCGTCTGCGTCTGCGTCTGCGTCGGCATCCGCATCGGCATCGGCGTCTGCATCTGCATCTGCATCTGCATCTGCATCGGCGTCTGCGTCGGCATCGGCATCGGCGTCTGCGTCGGCATCCGCGTCAGCATCCGCATCCGCATCCGCATCGGCATCGGCATCGGCATCCGCGTCAGCATCCGCATCGGCGTCGGCATCACCGTCCGCATCCGCATCAGCGTCCGCATCGGCGTCGGCATCCGCATCGGAGTCGCCCACGCCCGAAAGGAGCAGCGGGACCGCGCTGTCGCTGCCGCCGCCACCGCCGCCGAGCGCGGCGCCGAGTGCGGCGGCGCCCAGGGCACCGAGTGCGAATTCACCCAGCCCGATGCCGCTGCCGGCAGCGAGCTTCTTGGTCACGGCCAGGGCAGCGGCATCCGCATCGCTGTCCGGCGGGGTCACTTGCAGGTCGCCCGAAGCGACGTCCACATTCACTTGTTCGAGGCCGCCCGGCAGCTTGGTCGAGCCGATGGTGGCATCGGTGCCGCCGGTGAACACGCCGGCCAGCGGGGCCTTGTTGGTCGCCGAGCCGGGAAAGAGAACGTTGGCGTGGCCGTCCTGCGGGACGATCACGCGGTCGCCGGCCACCAGTGTCTGATTGCCATCGACCGGAATGCGGACACCGTCGCGCATCACGGCGACACCCGGCGTGGCATTCGATAATGTGCCGATGCTGGACGGGCCAGTTGCAGCGGGCGCCGCCGAACTCGCCATGGCAGGAGCGCCTAGCGGAGTAACGGTGGCCTGGGCAATGACCACAGGAGCACCGCCTGCGGCGGCAAGTCCTTCGGTCGAATTCGTCGATGCTTGTTGAGCGGTCATGGCAGCCTCTGTGACAAAAGATGCCTACTCAGGGGCAACTAGCGTGCCGCTTTTTGCTCGCCCCTTGCCAAACCGCCTTCAGGCGCCGCAACTTGTTGATTCGTATGGAAATTTTTCTTTGAGCCGGCCTGCCGATGGGGTTCGGAAACAGCCCGCAGGAAGGTCATTCAGCGATTCGTTACGTAACGACGTAACCCCCTGTACCCGGAACGTCCGGCACATCCGAGGTCTTGCTCCGGGCTTGCGTACCGGCTCTTGCGCGGGACCCACTTCCTTCTTTTTCTTTCTTCCTCTTCTATAGATATGTTCAATCCCTCCCAGGAAGACGTGCGCCGCTTCTTCTGCGACGTGTACGCCAAGCACCGGCAGGGCTTGCCGATGGAAGCGCTCGAGACCATCGCCGCCAGCTGGATCGACGAGCATCCCGAGTACCACGAGGATCTCGCCGATGCCGACGCGGCGGTGGCACGGGTCTACGACGGATCGAACGGACGCGAAAACCCGTTCCTTCATCTGTCGATGCATTTGTCAATCAGCGAGCAATGCTCCATCGACCAGCCGCGCGGCATCCGCCAGGCCGTCGAGCTGCTGGCTGCGCGCCGCGGCTCGCTGCTGCATGCGCATCACGAGGCAATGGACTGCCTGGGCCAGATGATGTGGGAGAGCCAGCGGGCGGGCAGGCCGCCGGACGGCGAGGGCTACGTCGCCTGCGTGCAGCGGCGAGCCACGAAGGACTAACCCCCAGGCTTCGCGCACTTCGTGTCGCTTTGCCAACCCCCTTGCAGGGGGCAACACCTGCGGCCCGGCAAAGCCGGTTCCGCGGTGTTCTTGGTGAAAGCCGGCTAACCGCCGCGCCTGCGCCGGGCCGCTGGGGGGACCGCCCCCTGCTCCTTGGCTGCCTCGCGCAGCAGCGCGGCCATGGCGCCGCGCAGGGCCGAAGGCTCGGCATCGCTGCGCTGCAGCAGCCCGACCGGCTCCTCGGTGCCGGCGGTCTCGATGCGCAGCCGCACGAGGCGCCCGTCCGCCAGCTCGCCGCGCGCGGCACCCAGCGGCGTGATCCACACCGCATCGGACACCGCCACCAGCGCGCGCGCCACCGCCACGTCGAGCGTCTGCAATGCATTGGACGGCAGCACGAGGCCGCGCGCCGACAGAAAGCTCTCGGTGTTGTGGCGCGGGATCGTGCCCTCGCCGTACACCACCAGCGGATAGGCCAGCACCGCCTGCACCGACACCGCCTTCGATGCGAGCGGGTGGCCGGCGCGCACGGCGAACACCAGCGGCTCGGTGTGCAGCAACTCGAAGCTCAGGCCGCCCATCAGGCGCGGATCGCTCATGCGGCCGACCACCAGGTCGAGCTCGCCGGCGCGCAGTTCGTCGAGCAGCACGGCGTTGGCGGCGCTCTTCACCACGATCTGCACCGATGGCCGGCTGTCGCGCAGCCGCGCCAGCGCGACTGGCAGCAGCGCCGGCGCCACGCTCGGCAGCGCGCCGATGCGCAGCCGCTCGATGCGCCCGCCCGACGCTGGCGCCACCGCCTGCGCGCTGGCGTCGAGCGCCTCCAGCACACGCAGGGCATGCGCCAGCAGTTGCTCGCCGGCCGCCGTGAGCCCCTGCACGCCGCGCCGGCCGGCCTTGCTGCGCTCGACCAGCCGCGTGCCGACGATCGCCTCCAGCTCGGACAGGGTCTTGGACACCGCCGGCTGGCTCAGCGCCAGCCGCTCGGCCGCACGCGCGAGATGGCGCTCCTGCGC
This sequence comes from Variovorax sp. Varisp85, assembly GCF_047304045.1. Taxonomy (NCBI): domain Bacteria; kingdom Pseudomonadati; phylum Pseudomonadota; class Betaproteobacteria; order Burkholderiales; family Comamonadaceae; genus Variovorax; species Variovorax sp. Varisp85. The sequence goes on along the minus strand of NZ_JBGLYN010000049.1, from coordinate 43,030 downwards.
CACGGCCACGAGGCAGCGCAGATGCCGCAGCTGCACGCTGCGCACGAAATCCTGTCGAAGATCGGCGGAGTCTTTCAATTCCTGTTGGTTATTGAGAACGGAGAATTCTTCAATTTACATCATCGGATGGCGCTTCTAAAGTGGCGGCTTCCCGATTCGTCCCACGACAGCAGGAGACAACGCACATGTCGACCAAGACCCAAGGGCCCCAGCCCACCCTCACCCCGCGCGACTGGAAAGCCCATCCCAGCTACATCTATCCGGGCTACAAGTCCACCGTGAAGCGCGGCCCCCAGAAGCCGCTGATCCCGCTCAAGGCCTCGCTCGGCGAGCTGCAGCAGCCGGTGTACGGCCACGACAGCATCGGCGAGTTCGACCACGACCTCACGCGCAACGCGCGCCGCAACGGCGAGCCGCTGGGCGAACGCATGATCCTCACCGGCCAGGTGCTCGACGAGCGACGCCGACCGGTGGCCAACACGCTGGTCGAGCTGTGGCAGGCCAACGCCGCCGGCCGCTACGTGCACAAGGTCGACCAGCACGACGCGCCGCTGGACCCCAACTTCCTCGGCGCGGGCCGCTGCCTGACCGACAGCGAAGGCCGCTACCGCTTCCTCACCATCAAGCCCGGCGCCTATCCCTGGGGCAACCACCCGAACGCCTGGCGTCCGCAGCACATCCACATGTCGCTGTTCGGCCAGAGCTTTGCGAGCCGCCTGGTCACGCAGATGTACTTCCCCGGCGACCCGCTGCTGCAGTACGACCCGATGATCACCGGCACGCCCGAGCGCTACCGCAACCGCCTCATTGCCGACTTCAGCCTCGACATCACCGAGGAAGGCTACGCACTGGGCTACCAGTTCGACATCGTGCTGCGCGGCGCCGACGAGACGCCCTTCGAGAACCGCTGAGCCAGGAGACACACACCATGCTGATGACCGCACAGGAAGCCGACTACGGCCAGACCCCCTCGCAAACCGTGGGCCCCTACTTCGCCTACGGCCTCACCGCCACGCAGTACGGCTACGACTTCGACCAGCCCTTCGACGCCGTGCTGGCGCTCGACGCCGCCGCCGGCCAGCGCATTCGCCTCGAGGGCCGCGTGATCGACGGCGACGGCAACCCGATCAACGACGCGCTGGTCGAGATCAGCCAGCCCGACGGCGAAGGCCGCTACCCGCAGACGCCCGAAGAAGCGCGCGCCATGGGCTTTCGCGCTTTCGGCCGTGTCGGCACCGGCACCGCCGAGGGCAACCGCTTCGTGTTCCACACCGTGAAGCCCGGCGCGCAGGCGCCCGGCGAAGCGCCGCACATCAACGCGATCGTGCTGATGCGCGGGCTGCTGCTGCACGCGTTCACGCGCGTGTACTTCAGCGACGAGGCCGAGGCCAACGCGAAGGACGCGGTGCTGCAGAGCGTGCCCGCCGAGCGCCGCCACACGCTGATCGCCGAGCGCGTGGAGCAAGGCGGCGCGGTGACGTACCGCTTCGACATCCGCATGCAGGGCACGGACGAGACGGCGTTCTTCGACGTCTGATCTCAGGGAAATCCCGAACACAAAAAAACCCGCTCGCAGCGGGTTTTTTTGTTGCCGGCTTCGAAGCGCTTATTCGGCGCCGTGGTGAATGCGCGACTCGGGCACCGTCTTCAGTTCGCCGGGCAGCGAGCTGATGTAGCTGGCCAGCGTCTTGAGTTCGGCGTTGGTGAACTTCTTGGGTTCGACCTGCTGGCCCATCACCGCGTTGGAGCGGCCGAGGTGCGGGTTGTTCTTCACGCGGTAGGACTTGAGCGCAACGAACAGGTAGTCGGCATGCTGGCCGGCCAGCTTGGGCACGGTACCGTCGTTCGGCGTGTTGAAGTTGGCGCCGTGGCACTTGGTGCAGTTGTTGTCCTTGTCGCGAGAGATCAGCGCCTGAATGTTCTCGGGCGTGGTCTTGGCGAGCGTGACCGGCGGTGCATCGTCCTGCTTCACGCCCAGCTGGCTGTAGTAGGCGGCGACGTCGGCGATGTCCTGCTCGGTGAGCGTGTCGGCGATGGCGCGCATGGTGGGATGCTTGCGGTCGCCGCCCTTGTACGCGGTGAGCGCTGCCGTGATGTAGGTGGCGCTCTGCCCGGCGATCATTGGCACCTTGTGGATTTCAGGGAAGCTGGCTTGGTAGCCGATGATGCCGTGGCAGCCCACGCACATCGCAACCTTCTTTGCGCCGTCCTGGGCCTTGCCAGTGACTTGCTGGGCCTGTGCCGAGAGCGTCACGCAAGCGACAGCAAGGGCAAACATCGTGGTCAACAACTTGTTCATTTTGCGCGCACAATCTCGTGGAGAGTACAGTTTTTCGAATCAACATTCGATTATATGCAGGGGTCCTCCGGAACCCTGTGCAGGCCAACCCTGAGGCTGCACAACGCGTGTCGAGTGTGTTCTTTTCTCCACCCCAGCCTCCGCCTCACTCATCTCACTCATGAAATTCCAGGGCTCAGACAACTACGTCGCCACGCAAGACCTGATGCTCGCGGTCAACGCGGCCATCACCCTGAAGCGTCCGCTGCTCGTCAAGGGCGAGCCCGGCACCGGCAAGACCATGCTGGCCGAGGAAGTGGCCCAGTCGCTCGGCCTGCCGCTGCTGCAGTGGCACATCAAGTCGACCACCAAGGCGCAGCAGGGCCTGTATGAATACGACGCCGTGAGCCGCCTGCGCGACTCGCAGCTGAAGGACCTCGATGGCGGCGAGCGCGTGAGCGACATCAACAACTACATCGTCAAGGGCGTGCTCTGGCAGGCCTTCACGGCCGACCAGCCGGTGGCGCTGCTGATCGACGAGATCGACAAGGCCGACATCGAATTCCCGAACGACCTGCTGCGCGAAATCGACCGCATGGAGTTCTACTGCTACGAGACGCGCGAACTCATCCGCGCCAAGCACCGGCCGGTGGTGTTCATCACCTCGAACAACGAGAAGGAACTGCCCGACGCCTTCCTGCGCCGCTGCTTCTTCCACTACATCAAGTTCCCCGATGCCGAGACGATGAAGCACATCGTCGCCGTGCACTTCCCCGGCCTCAAGCAGGAGCTGCTCACGTCCGCGATGAAGACCTTCTACGACGTGCGCAACCTGCCCGGCCTGAAGAAGAAGCCCTCGACCTCCGAGCTGCTCGACTGGCTCAAGCTGCTGGTGGCCGAGGACATTCCACTCGAAGCGCTGCAGAGCAAGGACGACAAGGTCGCCGTGCCGCCGCTGGTGGGCGCACTGCTCAAGAACGAGCAGGACGTGACGCTTTTCGAGAAGCTCGTCTTCATGCAGCGCAACAACAGATAACTGCACAGGCTTCGCCATGGCGTTCATCGAACCTGCCACGCTGAAGGCCCGCGGCATCGCGCTGGTGCCGTTGTCGCTGGCCCACGAAGAAGGCCTGCGCGCCGCAGCCGCGGACGGCGAGCTGTGGAAGCTGCGCGTCACCTCCGTGCCCGAGCCGCAGGACACGCGCGCCTACATCGAGACCGCGCTCAAGACCGCCGACCGCTTCGCCTTCGCCGTGACCGACGAGGCCACCGGCACCGTGCTCGGCACCACCAGCTTCCATGACATCCTGCCGGGCGTGAAGCGCGTGGAGATCGGCTACACGTGGTACGCCGCGCGCTGTCAACGCACGCACGTCAACACCACCTGCAAGCTGCTGATGCTCACGCATGCCTTCGACGCACTCGGCTGCAACGTGGTGGGCTGGCGCACCGACAATTTCAACTTCGCCTCGCAGCGCGCCATCGAGCGGCTCGGCGCGAAGAAAGACGGCGTGATCCGCGGCCATGCGATGCGCCGCGACGGCACCATCCGCGACACCGTCATGTACAGCCTGCGCGCGGGCGAATGGCCCGAGGTGAAGGCCCAGCTGCTGTACCTGCTCGACAAGCCACGCGGCTGACACACAAGGAGCGCCCCATGCTCATCGACTTCTTCTACACGCTGCGCTCAGCCAAGCTGCCGGTGTCGGTCAAGGAATACCTCACGCTGCTCGAAGCCCTGCAGGCCGACGTGGTGGGGCCCAACTCCGACGGCGCCTACGGCATCGACGACTTCTACTACCTCTCGCGCACCGCGCTCGTGAAGGACGAGAAGCACTACGACAAGTTCGACCGCGCCTTCGCCGCCTATTTCAAGGGCGTGGAGATGCTCACCGACTTCACCAAGGAAGTGCCGCTCGACTGGCTCAAGAAAACGCTCGAGCGCGAATTCACCGCCGAAGAAAAAGCCAAGATCGAGAAGATGGGCTGGGACGAGCTCATGGAAACGCTCAAGAAGCGCTTCGAGGAGCAGAAGGAACGCCACGAGGGCGGCAGCAAGTGGATCGGCACCGGCGGCACCTCGCCCTTCGGCCACGGCGGGTACAACCCGCAGGGCATCCGCATCGGCGGCGCGGGCAAGAACAAGAGCGCCGTGAAGGTGTGGGACCAGCGCGCCTACAAGGACTACGACGACACGCAGGAACTCGGCACGCGCAACATCAAGGTCGCGCTGCGGCGGCTGCGCAAGTTCGCGCGCGAGGGCCACGACGAAGAACTGGACCTCGACGACACCATCCACTCCACCGCGGCCAATGCGGGCTTCCTCGACATCAAGATGCGGCCGGAGCGCCACAACAACGTCAAGGTGCTGCTGCTGATGGACGTGGGCGGCACGATGGACGAGCACATCCAGCGCGTGGAAGAGCTGTTCTCGGCCGTGAAGACCGAGTTCAAGCACCTGGAGTTCTTCTACTTCCACAACTGCGTGTACGACTTCATGTGGAAGAACAACAAGCGCCGCTTCTCCGAGAAGTTCGCCACCTGGGACATCCTGCGCAAGTACAACAAGGACTACAAGCTCATCTTCGTCGGCGACGCGACCATGAGCCCCTACGAGATCCTGCAGCCCGGCGGCAGCGTCGAATACAACAACGAGGAGGCCGGCGCCGAGTGGATCCAGCGCCTCACGCACACCTTCCCGAAGTTCGCGTGGATCAACCCCGAGCCGCAGGGCGTGTGGCAGTACCGCCAGAGCATCGCGGTGATGCAGCAGCTGATGTCCAACCGCATGTACCCCCTGACCCTGCGCGGCCTTGAAGAGGCCATGCGCATGCTCTCGAAGTAGGACGAAACCGCCTGTCGCCGGGGCCCTCGGGAACCGGCAGAGCTTGCTGTCAGAATCCGCCCATGGTCAGGGTGGTTTCAGCTTCCTCGCCGGCGTGGTGGCCGGCTTTGCTTTTTTCCGGCGTCCTGCTTCTGCAAGGCTGCAGCCTGCTGCCGAAAAAGGAAAGCACTGAAAGCAAGCCTGCGGCCGGCCTCGTGCGCAGCGGCAGCGCCACTGCACAAGAGGACAAGGAAAAAGACGACAAGGCCAAGGCCGACAAGCGCGACGCCTTCACCGTCGACGTGCGCGGTCCCGAGGCCGTGCGCGACTACCTCAGGCTCCACCTCGAGATCCAGCGCTACCGCGAGCTCGACGACCTCGGCGCGACCGAGATCTCGCGCCTCATGGTGGCCGCCGAGTCCAACGCCCGCGAACTGCTCGGCACCCTCGGCTACTTCACGCCCACGCTGACGCTCGAACTCAACGAGACGCCCGAGAGCACCAAGGCCCCGCGCGAGATCGTCATCACCGTGTCGCCGGGCGAGCCCACCAAGGTGAGCAACGTGCAGATCAGCTACGGCGGCCCGATCGCCGACGACGCGGCCGCCGAGCCGCAGCGCGACTCGATCCGCACCAACTGGGGCCTGCGCGCCGGCCAGCCCTTCACGCAGCAAGCCTGGGACAGCGCCAAGACCACCGCGCTGCGCAGCCTCACGGCCAACCGCTTTCCCACCGGCAGCATCGAGATCAGCCGTGCCGAAGTGGACGCCGACCGCAGCGAGGCCCGCCTGAGCGTCACCTACCAGTCGGGTCCGGCCTACAAGTTCGGCCCGCTGGTGCTGAACGGCATCCAGCGCTACGACCCCGACGGCGCGCGCCGCATCGCGCGCCTGCCCAGCGGCACCGACTACGACCAGCAGAAGCTGCTCGATGCCCAGCAGCGCCTGGCCAGCAGCGGCTATTACGACTCGGTGTTCCTCACGCTCGACACCGAGAGCGGCAACCCGCTGGCCGCGCCCGTCATCGCGCAGCTGCGCGAAGCGCCGCTGCAGAAGGTGGTACTCGGCGTGGGCTTCACCACCGACAACGGCCCGCGCCTGTCGATCGACCACATCCACAACCAGATCCCGCTGCTGGGCTGGCGCGCCGTCTCGCGGCTGTCGGTCGACCGCGACATCAAGTCGCTGGGCACCGAATGGAAGGCGATTCCCGACGACCGCGGCTGGCGCTGGTTCTCGGGCGCCGAGCTCAAGAGCGAGCAGTCGGGCAGCTATGTGGTCGACAGCGGCCGGCTGCGCGGCGGTCGCAGCAAGTCGGGCGACCACATCGACCGCAGCTACTTCCTGCAGTACGACTACGCGCAGAACCGCGGCACCAACGCGCCGCCCTCGGCCTCGGCCGTGACGGCCAACTGGGGCTGGACGGGGCGCTACTTCGACGACAACGCAGCGCCTTCGCGCGGCTTCGGCCTCGCGCTCGAAGTGGCCGCGGGCTACACGCTCACCGGCGAGCAGATGCCCTTCACGCGCACCTACGCACGCTGGCTCGGCGTGCTGCCGCTGGGCGCGGCCGAGGACAAGGAAACGCGCGCGCGCCGCAGCCGGCTGCAGCTGCGCGTCGAGGCCGGCGCGGTGTCAGCCAAGGAGAACGCACAGATCCCGTCGACGCTGATGTTCCTGACCGGTGGCGACACCACCGTGCGCGGCTACAGCTACAAGCAGATCGGCACCGTGCGCGCCGACGGCCAGACCGTTGCGGGCCGCTACCTCGGCGTGGCCAGCGTGGAGTGGCAGCGTCCCTTCGTCTACAACGACAAGCTCACCGACTGGGAGAGCGTGGTGTTCGTCGATGCGGGCGCCGTGGCCGACAAGCCCGGCGAGCTCAAGCCCAAGGTGGGCGTGGGCGTGGGTGCGCGCTGGCGCAGCCCGGTCGGGCCGGTGCAGGCCGACCTGGCCTACGGCGTGGACTCGAAGAAGTTCCGCCTGCACTTTCGCCTCGGCTTCACCTTCTGATGCTTCCGATGCAGACCGACACCGAACCTACGCCGACGCCCATGCCTCCCGCCGTGCGGCGCTCGCGCGCACGGCGCGCCGCGCGTGCCCTGGCCTGGACCGTGGCCGGCCTGGTGATGGTCGTGATGCTGCTTGCTGCCGGCACCTGGTGGTACATCGGCTCCGACAAGTCGCTCGCCTTCGCGCTCGCGCAGGCCGCGCAGCGGCTGCCGGCCGGACAGACCCTGGAGAGCCGCGACGTCACCGGTTCGCTGCGCACCGGCGGCCACATCGGCTGGCTCAAGTACCAGAGCGAGAGCATCGCCGTCGAGGTGAATGACGCCACCATCGGCTGGACACTGGCCCCGCTGTTCCAGCGCAAGGTGCACCTCGGCGAGGTGCACGCGAAGCAGGTGCTGATCGAAAAGCGCGGCCCGCCGAGCGAGGAGCCCACCAAGCCGCTCGAGCAGCTCGTGCTGCCGGTCGAGGTCGAACTGCCCTTTCGCATCGACGAAGTGCGCTGGGCCGGCCCACCCGTGCTGCGGGCGCTCAACCTGTCGGGCAGCTACAGCTACAACAAGGCCGCCGAGCACGCGCTGGAGATCAAGGGCGTCGACGTTGCCGACGGCCACTACGGCGCCCGCGTGAAACTGCAGGGCCCCGCGCCCATGGCCATCGACGCGGCGCTCGACGGCCGCGTGAAGGCGCCGCTGGCCGAAGACCGCGGCATCGACGTGCTGGCTGCCGCCACGGTGAAAGGCACGCTCGCCGGCACGGCCGCGCGGCTGCAGGTGGCTGCCGAACTGAAGCCCGCCGAAGAGAACGCCGATGCGCCGATGGAAGCCAAACTGCAGGCACAGATCGCGCCCTGGCTGCCCCAGCCAGTGATCGACGCGAAGGCCGACCTGCGCAACGTCGACACATCGAGCCTGTGGCCCGGTGCGCCCGAGACGCGGCTCACCGGCATGGTCGAACTGCAGCCCGACGCCGACACCGGCCCCGCCGCGTGGAAGGCCTCGGCCGACATCCGCAACGCCGTGCCCGGCCCGTGGGACAAAAAGAAGCTGCCGCTCGAACAGGTGCAGGCGCGCGTCGGCTTCGACGGCAACAACTGGTCCCTGCCCGAAGCCACCGTGCGCGCGGGCGGCGGCCGCATCGACGCGGCCGGCAAATGGAGCCCCGCTCCCTCGCCCTGGCAGGCCCAGGCCACCGTACGCGGCGTGCGGCCGGGCGCGCTGTACAGCGAACTCTCGGGTGCGCCCGTGAGCGGCACGCTCAAGGCCGAGCAGAAGGAAAGCACCATCACCTTCGACGCCGCCCTGCGCGCCGAAGGCGGCGCCGGCAGCAAGGCCCTGCCCGGCTTCGCGCTCGACCGCGCGCTGGCCCAGGGCCAGTGGAAAGACCAGGTGCTCGACCTGCGCACGCTGCGCATCGAGGCCCAGCGTGCCAGCGTCAGCGGCCGCTTGCAGGTGCGCGTGGCCGAGCAGGCCGCGAGCGGCAAGCTGGCCCTCGCGCTGCCCGGCGGCAGCGCGCAGGTCGAAGGCCGCATCGCGCCCGATTCGGGGGGCGGCGAGATCAGGGCCGCCATCGACGACGCCGACGCCGTGCAGCGCTGGGTGCAGAGCCTGCCGGGGCTCTCAGCCGTGTTCGCGAATGCGGGCGCCAAGGGCTCCGCGAAGCTCGATGCGAGCTGGCAGGGCGGCTGGCGAACGTTCCAGCGCCGGCTGCAGAGCCCCAACGCGCCTGCGCCGCGCGGCAGCATCGAACCCAGCATCAAGGCCGTGCTCGGCGTGCCGCGGCTCGACCTGAGCCTGCCCTCCGAGCAACCCGGCGGCGCCACCACCACCGTGCAGCTGCGCGACCTGCACGCCGACCTCGCCGGCAGCCTCGCGCAGGCCACGCTCACGCTGAAGGGCGAAGCCGCCACCGGCACGCAGAAGTTCGCCATCGACACCCGCGCCAGCGGCGGCATCGCAGGCGCCGGCCAATGGCGCGCGGCGCTCGCCAGCCTGAAGCTGCAGGCGCAGGACAGCGCCCGCCCCGGTGCCCCCTGGGTGCTGGAACTGAGCCGCGAAGTGACCGCAACCATCCGCAGCAGTATCGGCAATGCATCACCCCGCCTCGACGTCGAAGCCTCCGCCGCCGCGGCCACGCTGCGCGGCCCCGTGCCCGGCACCGTGCGCATCGACTGGCAGCCGCTGCGCTTCAGCCAGAGCGGCGCCGCGCCCAACCGCGTGTTCCGCGTGCAGTCGAAGGGCCAGCTGCAGGGCCTGCCGATGGCCTGGGCCGGCGCGTTGGGCGCGAACGCCACGCTGGGCGAGTACGGCATCAGCGGCGACCTGTTGTTCAACGGCGACTGGGACATCGACGCCGGCGACACGCTGCGCGCCAAGGCCCGCCTCGCGCGCCAGAGCGGCGACATCCGCGTGCAGGCCGGCGAGGCTGCGCTCGTCACGCGCATCACCAGCACCGGCACGGGCACCGCAAGCGAGCGCACGATGAACGCGGCTTCCGCGAGCGGCGACGCGCCCAGCACGCCGGCTGGCCTGCGCCAGGCCGAGCTGCGGCTCGATGCCGAAGGCGACGCCGTGCGCGCCGTCCTCGCTTGGGACAGCGAACGCGCCGGCAAGATCGACGCCGCCATCGACACCCGCGTGCAGCAGCGCGCCGGCGGCTGGCAGTGGGCCCCCGACGCACCGCTGGGCGGCACCGTCAAGGCCGCGCTGCCCAACCTCGGCGTGTGGTCGATGCTCGCGCCGCCGGGCTGGCGCATCGCGGGCACGCTCGACGCCAGCGCCACGCTGTCGGGCAACCGCGCCGTGCCGCGCTGGAACGGCACGCTGGGCGCCGACAAGCTTGCGCTGCGCGCGCCGGTCGAAGGACTGGACCTGCACGACGGCCGCCTGCGCGCCACGCTCTCGGGCGAGCGCGTCGACATCACCGAATTCACGCTCAAGGGCGGCGCCGGCAGCTCCGTGCGCATCGGCGGCCAGAGCGGCAACCGCAGCACCGCCGCCAGCGAGGCCCGCACCGACGGCGGCACCCTCTCGGCCAGCGGCAACCTCGGCTGGGGCCCGGCGAGCGGCTCGGCCTCGGGCATCCGCATGGCCCTGCAGGGCCAGCTGCGCGCGCTGCGCGTGCTGGTGCGCACCGACCGGCAGGTCACGCTCTCGGGCGACCTGCAGGCGCAGCTCGACAACGGCCAGTTCAGCGTGCGCGGCAAGCTCAAGACCGACCGCGCCGTCATCATCCTGCCCGACGAGACCGCGCCCAGCCTGGGCAGCGACGTCGTCGTACGCTCCGCCGCCAAGGACCGCGAGGCCGCCGAGGCGGCGCAGCGCGAATCCGCCAGCGCCAACGCACAGGCTGCCAAGCCGCAGACCGCCAAGCCGCCGGACATCGCCGTCGACTTCGACCTGGGCGATGACTTCGCCGTGCAGGGCCGCGGCATCACCACGCGGCTCGAAGGCAACCTGGAGATCCGCAGCACCAGGCTCAATGCGCCGCCGCGCATCACGGGCGAGGTCAAGACGGTGAAGGGCCAATACCGCGCCTACGGCCAGCAGCTCGACGTGGAGACCGGCCTCGCGCGCTTCAACGGACCTTTCGACAATCCGGCGCTGGACATCCTGGCGATCCGCCCGAACCTGTCGCAGCGCGCGGGCGTGCAAATCACCGGCACCGCGCAATCGCCGCGCGTGAAGCTCTATTCGGAGCCCGCGCTGTCCGACGCCGAGACGCTGTCGTGGGTGATCCTGGGCCGGGCCTCGGCCACCAGCGGCGGCGAATCGGCGCTGCTGCAGCAGGCCGCGCTTTCGCTCATCGGCAAGATCGGCAGCAGCAGCAGCGGCGGCAGCCTGGCCAGCCGCTTCGGGCTGGACGAGCTCGGCTTCAAGGGACCGGGCAGCGGGGGCGACCTGCGCGAGTCGGCCGTGACGCTGGGCAAGCGGCTGTCGAAGGATTTCTACCTCACCTACGAACGCAGCATCGGCGGGACCTTCGGCACGCTCTTCATCTTCTACGACCTGACGACCCGGCTCACGCTGCGGGGCCAGGCGGGACAGACGAGCGGGCTGGACCTGATCTACACGGTGAAGTACGACTGACGGCCGAGCCTGCCGCGAGCGGCCGGGCAAGGGACTTCGATCTTGACCCGGCCCCAACCGCGATCAAGAATCGCCGACGCCTTCACCGAGGAGCGACGATGAACAACGATGGAGACAAGGGCGACCACAGCCCGGCAGCGGACCGTCAGACATCCAGCCCGCCGGCGTCTGCGAGGATCACGCTCGTGCGCAGCGCGATGCATGCGGTGATCGCAGCCGTCGCCCTCGCGGCACTGGCCGCGTCGATCCCTCATTGGGGCGGCAACGAGTTCCCCGTGATGAGCCTGGTGATCTACGTCGCGGGCATGGTGTTCGTCGCCATGCCGCTGTGCCTGTGCTACGAGGCGCTGCTCAAGTCGCAGGCAGAACGCGAGGCCGGCCGCAGCTGGGGCGTCTAGGCCTCGCGCTCAACCCGCATCGCCGCCGCCCTGCGGAAACTGCTCCCTCGCCTCGCCGGCCTCTCGCGCCCCACCGGGCAGCAGATTCGCGCGGTGGCTGCGAACCGCGGACGCGACGATCGGCAGCAGTCCCGTGGCGGCGCCCGCTTCGAGCGCGCGGATCAGCTGCACGCGCATGCTCGGCGCCCAGAACGATTTCAGGTGCGCGGCGATCGCGTTCGTGGCCATGGTGGCGTCGCTCGGCGATTGCGCCTGGAAGAAGGTGCCGATCTGGTTGGCCATCTTGACCAGTTGCGCCGTCGGATCGTGATCGTGCATGCACTGCCTTTGGAATGAATGGATGACTGCTTCAGTGCGCGCCGTACCCGGCCGCTGCCAGGCGCCCCGGGTGGCTGTAGACCGCCAGGTCGTCCTTGCGCGCGAAACCGACCAGCGTGAGCCGCGCGCGCTCGGCCGTGGCCACCGCGAACGAGGTCGGCGCGGACACCGCGGCCAGCAGCGGCACGCCTGCCATCGCCGTCTTCTGCACCATCTCGAAGCTGGCGCGGCTGGTCACGGCGATGAAGCCGCCGGATGCGTCGACATCGTTGTTCGCGAGCGCGCCGATCAGCTTGTCGAGAGCGTTGTGGCGGCCCACGTCCTCGCGCAGCCACTGCACCTCGCCATCGGCCGAGCACCAGGCCGCGGCGTGCACCGCTCCGGTGGCCTGCTGCAGCGTCTGCAGCGACTGGACCTGCAGCATCGCCCGCGCGATCGCCTGCCGTTCGAGCGGCCCCGCCGGATCGGCGAGCACCGGCAGCTCGCGCGAGACGTGCGCCAAGCTCTCGGTGCCGCACAGGCCGCAGCCGGTGCGGCCCGCGATCGTGCGGCGCCTCTGCTTCAGGCGCGCGAAGGCGGCGCTCGACACCTGCAGGCGCACCGTGATGCCGAGCTCCGATTCGCCCGTCTCCACCGCATAGAGTTCGTGCGCGTGGTCGAGGATGCCCTCGCTGAGCGAGAAGCCGAGCGCGAAGTCCTCGAGGTCCAGCGGCGTCGCGAGCATCACCGCATGCGAGATGCCGTTGAACTCCAGCGCCACCGGCACTTCCTCGGCCACCCAGTCCTGCACCGCATAGGCCTCGCCGCCGCGCACGCCGTGCACGGGCAGCAGGCGCGCGCCCTCGCAGAAGGTGTCGGCACCGTCCGCGGCCGGCAAGGTGGCGATGTCCATGGCCATTGCGCTACTTGGCGGGGATCGTCTCGTTGCGCGGAGCCTGCGCCGAACCGGCCGTCGCAAGGTCCAGCTGGACCTTGTTGAAGCGGCTGTACTCCTGCTGCCAGGCGGAGGGCTGCATCACCGGCGCCACCTGCACGGCCGTCACTTTGTACTCCGGGCAGTTGGTGGCCCAGTCGGAGTTGTCGGTGGTGATGACGTTGGCGCCCGATTCCGGGAAGTGGAAGGTGGTGTAGACCACGCCGGGCTGCATCCGCCCGGACACCGTGGCGCGCAGCACCGTCTCGCCCGCGCGGCTCTGGATGCCGACCCAGTCGCCGTCCTTCACGCCGCGCTCCTCGGCATCGTGCGGATGGATCTCCAGCCGGTCCTCGCTGTGCCACTGGTTGTTCTCGGTACGCCGGGTCTGCGCGCCCACGTTGTACTGCGAGAGGATGCGCCCCGTGGTCAGCAGCAGCGGGAACTTGCGCGTGACCTTCTCGTCGGTCGCCACGTACTGCGTGACGATGAACTTGCCCTTGCCGCGCACGAAGCGGTCGATGTGCATGGTGGGCGTGCCCTCGGGCGCGGCATCGTTGCAGGGCCACTGGATGCTGCCGAGTTCGTCGAGGCGCTGGTAGCTCACGCCGTGGAAGGTCGGCGTCAGCGCGGCGATCTCGTCCATGATCTCTTCGGGGCTGCTGTAGTCCATCGGATAGCCGAGGGCCTGCGCAAGCTTCACGGTCACTTCCCAGTCGGCATAGCCGGCCTTCGGCGGCATCACCTTGCGCACGCGCGAGATGCGGCGCTCGGCGTTGGTGAAGGTGCCGTCCTTCTCCAGGAACGAGGAGCCCGGCAGGAACACGTGCGCGTACTTGGCGGTTTCGTTGAGGAACATGTCCTGCACCACCACGCACTCCATGCCCATCATCGCGGCCGCCACGTGCTGCGTGTTCGGGTCGGACTGAACGATGTCCTCGCCCTCGCAGTAAAGGCCCTTGAAGCTGCCGCCGATCGCGGCCTCGAACATGTTGGGGATGCGCAGGCCCGGCTCGGGGTCGATCTGCACGCCCCAGGCGGCTTCGAACGAGGCGCGCGTGGTGCTGTCGGACACATGCCGATAGCCCGGCAGCTCGTGCGGGAACGAGCCCATGTCGCAGGCGCCCTGCACGTTGTTCTGGCCGCGCAGCGGGTTCACGCCCACGCCTTCGCGGCCGACGTTGCCGGTGACCATCGCGAGGTTGGCAATGCCCATCACGGTGGTCGAACCCTGGCTGTGCTCGGTCACGCCCAGGCCGTAGTAGATGGCGCCGTTACCGGCCGTGGCGAACAGGCGCGCGGCGGCGCGCAGCTCGGCCGCGGGCACGCCCGTGGCCTGCTCGGTGGCTTCGGGCGATTGCTCCGGGCGCTCGACGTACGACTTCCACTCCTTGAACGAGGCTGTGTCGCAGCGCTCGGCCACGAAGTCGTCGGCCATCAGGCCTTCGGTGACGATGACGTGCGCCAGCGCCGTGACCACCGCCACGTTGGTGCCGGGCCGCAGCTGCAGGTGGTGCGCGGCCTTGACGTGCGGCGACTTCACGATGTCGATGCGGCGCGGATCGACCACGATCAGCTTCGCGCCCTGGCGCAGCCGCTTCTTCATGCGCGAGGCGAACACCGGGTGCCCGTCGGTCGGGTTCGCGCCGATCACCATGATGACGTCGGCCTTGTCGACCGAGGCGAAGGTCTGCGTGCCGGCCGATTCGCCCAGCGTCTGCTTGAGGCCGTAGCCCGTGGGCGAATGGCACACGCGCGCGCAGGTGTCGACGTTGTTGTTGCCGAAGGCGGCGCGCACCAGCTTCTGCACGAGGTAAGTCTCTTCGTTGGTGCAGCGCGAGGAGGTGATGCCGCCGATCGAGTCCTTGCCGTACTTGGCCTGCAGGCGCTTGAACTCGCCCGCGGCGTAGTTCAGCGCGGTGTCCCAGCTCACCTCCTGCCATGGGTCGCTGATGTTCTTGCGGATCATCGGCTTGAGCATGCGGTCCTGGTGCGTCGCATAGCCCCATGCGAAGCGGCCCTTGACGCAGGAGTGGCCTTCGTTGGCCTTGCCGTCCTTCCAGGGCACCATGCGCACGACCTCGTTGCCCTTCATCTCGGCCTTGAAGGCGCAGCCCACGCCGCAGTAGGCGCAGGTGGTAATCACGCTGTGCTCGGGCTGGCCGAGCCAGATCACCGACTTCTCCTGCAGCGTGGCTGTGGGGCAGGCTTCGACGCAGGCGCCGCAGCTCACGCATTCCGAATCCATGAAAGCCTCGTCCTGGCCCGGCGACACGCGCGACTCGAAGCCGCGGCCGCTGATGGTCAGCGCGAAGGTGCCCTGCGTTTCCTCGCAGGCGCGCACGCAGCGGTTGCACACGATGCACTTGGAGGGGTCGTAGCTGAAGTACGGGTTGGACTCGTCCTTCTGGTCCTTCAGGTGGTTGGCGCCGTCGAAGCCGTAGCGCACGTTGCGCAGGCCGGTGACGCCCGCCATGTCCTGCAGTTCGCAGTTGCCATTGGCCGAGCAGGTGAGGCAATCGAGCGGATGGTCGGAGATGTAGAGCTCCATCACGCCCTTGCGCAGATCCTGCAGCTTCGGCGTCTGGGTGCGCACCTTCATGCCGGCCTCGGCGGGCGTGGTGCACGAGGCCGGAAAACCCTTGCGGCCCTCGATCTCAACGAGGCACAGGCGGCATGAGCCGAAGGGCTCGAGGCTGTCGGTGGCGCAGAGCTTGGGCACGTTGATGCCGGCATCCACCGCGGCGCGCATCAGCGAGGTGCCGGCGGGCACGGTGACTTCGGTACCGTCGATTTCCAGCGTGACCTCGCGCGTCGATTCGCGCTTGGGGGTGCCGTAGTCGGTTTCTTTCAGATGGTCCAACATGTCTTTTGCTTTCTCTCTGTGCCTCGGTGGGCTTTTATTCAGTGGGCTGGGGTTCGGAGCATTTGCGTTCGGCGCGCGTGCACAGGCCACCGGGTACTCCCCTCTGCGAATGTCCCCCGCCTTCGGCTCCTCCTTTATTTCGCTGCGGGGAGCACCCGGCGCCCTGTGCACGATGAGCGCGGCGCTTGTGCTGGCTGATCAACAAGTGCTCTGATCGATCACGCTGGCGGGGTGCCTTGCGCAGCGAAATAAAGGAGGAGGCCGCAGGCCGGGGGACATTCGCGGAGCAAGGCACCCCGTCGGCGTGATCGCGCCCCGAATAACCTTCACCGTGAAGAATCAGAAAGCAAGGCGTCATCTCAAGCAGCCTTGCGATCGGGGACCGCAAGACCGAAGTCCTGCGGAAAGTGGTCGAGCGCGGAAAGCACCGGGAACGGCGTCATGCCGCCCATGGCGCACAGCGATCCGTGGACCATGGTGTCGCACAGGTCGCGCAGCAGGATCACCTGCTGTGCGCGGTTCTGGTCCGCGCGGATCTTGTCGATCACCTCGACACCGCGCGTCGATCCGATGCGGCACGGCGTGCACTTGCCGCAGGATTCGAGCGCGCAGAACTCCATGGCATAACGCGCGAGCTTCGACAGGTCGGCCGTGTCGTCGTGCACCACGATGCCGCCGTGGCCCACCGTGCCGCCGACGGCCGCATAGGCCTCGTAGTCGAGCGGCAGGTCCCATTGCGACTCGGGCAGGTAGGCGCCCAGCGGCCCGCCCACCTGCACCGCCTTGATCGGCCGTCCCGACGCCGAGCCGCCACCGTAGTCGTACAGCAACTCGCGCAGCGTGACGCCGAAGGCCTTCTCGACCAGGCCGCCGTACTTGATGTTGCCGGCCAGCTGCATCGGCAGCGTGCCGCGCGAACGGCCCACGCCGTAGTCGCGGTAGAAAGCTGCGCCGCGCGCCAGGATCAGCGGCACGCTGGCCAGCGTGATCACGTTGTTGATCAGCGTGGGCTGGCCGAACAGCCCCTCGATGGCCGGCAGCGGTGGCTTGGCGCGCACGATGCCGCGCTTGCCCTCGAGGCTTTCGAGCAGCGCCGTTTCCTCGCCGCACACATACGAGCCCGCGCCCTTGCGCACCGCGAGCGAGAAGCACTTGCCCGAACGCAGGATGTTGTCACCGAGGAAGCCCGCCGCCTCGGCGACGCGGATGGCCTCGTTCATGGCCGCGATCGCGCGCGGGTACTCGGAGCGCACGTAGATGTAGCCCTGCGTCGCGCCCGTGGCAAGGCCCGCGATGGTCATGCCCTCGATCAGCACGAAGGGGTCGCCCTCCATCGTCATGCGGTCGGAGTACGTGCCCGAGTCGCCTTCGTCCGCATTGCAGACGATGTACTTCTGCGCGGCGGCCGTGCCCAGCACCGTCTTCCACTTGATGCCGGCCGGAAAGGCAGCACCGCCGCGCCCGCGCAGGCCCGAGTCGAGCACCTGCTGCACGATCTCCTCGGGCGCGAGCGCCAGCGCACGGCGCAGGCCGGCGAAGCCTTCGTAGGCCTGGTAGTCGGTCAGCGACACCGGGTCGGTGATGCCCATGCGCGCGAAGGTCAGGCGCTCCTGCTTCTTGAGATAGGGAATGTCTTCGGTCGGGCCGAGCGCGAGCGGGTGCTTGCCGCCCGTGAGAAAGCCGGCGTCGAACAGGCCGGCCACGTCGTCGGGCGTCACGGGCCCGTAGGCGATGCGGCCGGTCGGTGTGTTCACCTCGACCAGCGGTTCGAGCCAGAACATGCCGCGCGAACCGTTGCGCACGAGCTCGAGCATGATGCCGCGCGCCGTGGCTTCCTTCGCGATGCGCTGCGCCACGCGGTCGGCGCCGGCTGCGAGCGCGGCCGAGTCGCGCGGGACGTAGACGGTGATGGTGCTCATGGGTTGTTGTCCTGCGCGATCAGCGCGTCGAATGCCCTGGGTGTCATGCGTGCATGCGGCTGGTCGTCGAACGTCATCGCGGGCGACGAGGCGCACAGGCCGAGGCAGAACGCGGGCTCCAGCGTGAACGCGCCGTCCTTCGAGGTGCCGTGCGCGCTGCATCCGAGACGCAACTCCGCGTGGGCGAGCAGCGCATCGGCACCCATCGACTGGCAGGCCTCGGCGCGGCAGATCTGGATCACGTGGCGGCCAGCGGGCTCGGCACGGAAGTGGTGGTAGTAGGTGACGACGCCATGGACCTCCGCACGCGAGAGGTTCAGTGCGTCGGCAATCGCCGGCACGGTGTGCGCGGGGATGTAGCCCAGCGCGTCCTGCACGTCGTGCAGGATCGGCAGCAGCGCGCCGGGTTCGTCCGCATGCTGCAGCAGGCTGCGCTGCACGGCGGCGAGTTCCTTGTCCTTGTCGATGGGAGCTGAGGCCGGATGCGGTACCTCGTGTCCCTGCTGCACCTGTTGTAGTTTCATGATCCCGTCCGGTCTGGTCCGTTGCCGCCTGCGCCGCCGTTGTCTTGCTGCCGGCGGAGCTGTTTTCATCGTGGTTTCGTCACGGGCCGCCGTCATGAAATCCGACGTGAATCCCGCGCTCATCCGCTTGAGGATCAATGTCGATGAATCGAGTGACAGGGGCCTTGACGCAAGTCAATTTCCGCGGAAACAAGCGCGGTGCCAATGCGCACAAACCCTGCGGCCCATCGGCAAAAAGCCCTGCCATCTTCATGGCAGGGCCGCGTGTATCGGAAGAGCCGACGGCTTACTCGATGGTGGTGGCGCGGCTCGCCTCGATGTGCCTGCGGCGCATCGGCCGCAACACGAACCACGCCATCAGCGCAGCAAGCGCATTGACCGCGCTGGCGGCGATGAAGACGGCCTGCCAGCTGCCGGTGGCGGCGGCGAGCACGCTCGACAGCGGCACCAGCAGCGAGGCGGTGCCCTTCGCGGTGTAGAGCATGCCGGCGTTGGATGCCGCATACCTCGAGCCGAAGGTATCGGCGCAGGTCGAGGGGAACAGGCTGTAGATCTCGCCCCAGGCGAAGAACACGATGCCGGTCAGGACGACGAAGAGGATCGGGTTCTGGCCGTAGTGGTAGAGCAGCAGGATGCCGACCGACTCCATCGCGAAGGCGATGAACATCGTCTGCTCGCGGCCGATCTTGTCGGACACCCAGCCGAAGAAGGGCCGCGTGAGGCCGTTGAGCACGCGGTCGATGGCGAGCGCGAAGGTCAGCGCGGGCAGCACCAGGCCCATGATGTTGACCGGCACGTCCATGATCTTGAAGTCCTTGGCGATCGGCGCGAGCTGCGCCGTGGCCATCAGGCCGCCGGCGGCCACCATCACGAACATCGCGTACATGACCCAGAACACGGGCGAGCGCAGCACCTCGGCCGGCGCGTAGTCGCGGCCCGCCTGCTGCACGTTGCGGCTGTTCGACGCCTTGGCATGGTGGGGCGCACGGGTCAGCATCCATGCGAGCAGGAACACGATGAGTCCCTGCCCGATCCCAAAATACAGGAAGGCCGCTTCGTAGCCGCTCGACTTGATCATCGCGGAGATCGGGATGATCGTGAGCGCCGAGCCCGCGCCGAAGCCCGCGGCGGTCATGCCCGCGGCAAGCCCCCGGCGATCGGGGAACCACTTGAGCGCATTGCCCACACAGG
Organism: Variovorax sp. Varisp85; assembly: GCF_047304045.1. Lineage (NCBI taxonomy): Bacteria > Pseudomonadati > Pseudomonadota > Betaproteobacteria > Burkholderiales > Comamonadaceae > Variovorax > Variovorax sp. Varisp85. Next base: position 23,702 of record NZ_JBGLYN010000049.1, on the reverse strand, counting down.
TGCCGTAAACCGCGCCCGCGCCGATGCCGCCGACGGCCGCCGCGATGTAGAGCAACGTGAGCGAATCGGCCTCCGAGTTGAGCACCCAGCCGAGGCCGCACAGCAAGCCGCCCACCAGCACCACGGGACGCGGTCCGAAGCGGTCGACGAGGTAGCCTTCGATCGGCACCAGCCATGTCTCGGTGAGCACGAAGATGGTGAACGCCACCTGGATCGCGGCGCGGCTCCAGCCGTGCTTCTCGGCGATCGGATTGACGAAGAGCGTCCAGCCGTATTGCAGGTTGGCGATCATCGCCATGCAGACGATGCCGATCAGCAGCTGGCCCCATCGGTATGCCTCGGATCGGCTCGCGGTGGCGCCATGGGTTTCGGATGGAGGGAACATCGCGGGGGTGGAACCTGCGATCGTTGAGGTGGGCCGATTCATGGTGTTGTCCTTGGTTTTTCGGTGAGGTCCGACAGACTTCGAATGCAGATAAATCAATCGAGCGATCGGTGCAAACAGCGGAAATAAAACGGGGTGCTGCGCCATGCGCCACACACGCCACGCGATCGGTACGCATCGACAGGCAACGAGGCTTCCTTGACATCGATACACCGCATGAAGATCACCTGGTTTTGCGCGTGAATGACTGTCGGTCGGAGCGACTCAAAAACTCTTGACCTCAGTCAAGTTCACACGAATCGCGGACTCGCAAGACCCCCGTGATATCCCTAGCAGGAGGCCTCTTCGCACGCGCGCATTGCGCTGCATCCGACATGCATCTCGCGATGCCGCGGCATGGTGTGCATGGAAGAAAAATTGCCCAGCTGGATCGCAAAGGTCTTCGCGGAACTTCGACGGTTCGTGCAATGACTTTCGCGATGCGCGTTGCGCTGATGCAAGCCCGTTTTGCGAAGCGCTCGTATGGCCACGCTGCACGCTTGTGCAGGAACCCGCCTGTCGTCGAAAAAATTGACCCAGGTCAAGAAACGCGAAAATGGCGTTTGCTCTCGTCTAGGGTAAACCCTAAAATTCAGGGTAATCCCTTCGGTCTTTCAGTTTCAATCCTTTGGAGCCCTCAATGAGCCACACCACCCTGAATTCCAGCGCCCTGCGCACTCCCGCCTCTTCGTCCACCGCCAACGATGCGCTGCGCGACCTCATCGCCGCCATGCCCATCGTGATCTTCTACAAGGCCGCGCGTGCCGCGCTGATGCAGCGTTCGCCGGCTGCACGGCGTTGAGCTTCCACACCGAACCGATCCTCCCCGAAGAGCGCGCGCGAGTTACTCGCCGCGCTCTTTGCCTTTGGGGCTTTCGAATGGAACGATCTGCGCGATCAGCGACGGTCCGTCACTCAGCAGGAAGTCCTTGAAGGCCTGCGCCACCGGCGGCAGGCGCTTGCTGCGACGGTGCACCACGTACCAGTTGAGCATCAGCGGAAAGCCCTCGACATCGAGCACGCAAAGGCTGCCGGCGCGCAGCTCCTGGCTCACCGTGTGCGCCGACACGAAGCTCACGCCCATGCCAGCGATCACGGCCTGCTTGATGGTCTCGGTGCTGCGGATTTCCATCGCGATGTTGATGCCGCTGAGATCGCCGCCGAAGCCGTCTTCCATCGAATGCCAGGTGTCGGAGGCTTTCTCGCGCACCACGAAGGGCTCGCGCATCAGCCGCTGGAGCGGGATCTTCTTCACGCCCACCAGCGGATGGCCCGGCGCCGCGACGATCACGTAGGGGTGCGGAGCGAACGGCTGGTTGACGGTGTCGAGATCGGTCGGCGGACGCACCATGATCGCGAGGTCGGTGAGGTTCTCGGCGATGTGCGTCAGCAGCTGCGCGCGGTTGTGGACCGTGAAGTTCAGCGTCACGCCCTGGTGCCGGCTCGCGAACTCGACCAGCAGGCGCGGAAAGAAGTAGTCGCCCGCGCTGATCACGCCCACGTTGAGCTTGCCGCCGGAGACGCCCTTGAACTGCATCATCGCGTTCTCGGCCGCCTCGAACTGCTGGATGATGGCGCGGCTGATCTGCAACAGCTCGGTGCCGGCGGGCGTGAGGTAGATCTTCTTGCCGAACTGCTCGAACAGCACGTTGCCGGCGTGTTCCTCGAGCTTGCGCACCTGCGTGGAGACGGCGGGCTGCGTGAGGTGGAGCTCCTCGGCCGCCCGCGAAAAACTCAGCAGCCGCGCCACGGCTTCGAAGACCTTCAACTGGCGCAGGGTCGCATGCTTCATCGGGTGAGAACAGGTGGCTGCGGTCGAGCGGCATCGTACAGCGCGCATGCGCCGATGGCGCGCGCTCAGCCGGGTATCCGCGCGACGTGCAGCAGGTTCGTCGTGCCCGATTGACCGAAGGGCAGGCCCGCCACCACCACCACGTCGTCGCCCGCCTTCGCAAAACCCTCGGCGCGCGCCGTGCGGCAGGCGCACTCGATCATCTCGGCCACATCGTGCACGTCCTCGACGAGCACCGCATGCACGCCCCAGACCATCGCCATGCGGCGTGCTGCGGCGGTGTCGGGCGTGAGGCTCAGGATGGGCACCGCCGGACGCTCGCGCGCAGCGCGCAGGCTTGTGAAGCCCGAGGAGGTATACGTCACGGTGGCGGCCGGCGCGAGCAGCGCGGCCACCTGGCGCAGCGAGGCGCAGACCGCGTCGGCCGTGGTCGACAGCGCCGCGTCATGCGTGGCGTCGATGCCCGCACGGTACGAGGGATCGGCCTCGACGCGCGCGATGATGCGGTCCATCATCGCGACCGCTTCGAGCGGGTACCTGCCCGAGGCCGATTCGGCCGAGAGCATCACCGCATCGACGCCGTCGTAGATGGCCGTCGCGACGTCGGACACCTCGGCGCGCGTGGGCACCGGCGAGGCGATCATCGATTCGAGCATCTGCGTCGCCACCACCACCGGCTTGCCGCCCTTGCGGCAGGCGCGCACGATCAGGCGCTGCAGCTCGGGCACCTGCTCGGGCGGCAGCTCCACGCCGAGATCGCCGCGCGCCACCATGATGCCGTCGCACAGCGCGACGATGGCGTCGAGATGCTCGATGGCCGCGGGCTTCTCGAGCTTGGCCATGATCCAGGCGCGCGTGCCAATGATGGCGCGCGCCTCCTCGATGTCCTCGGGCCGCTGCACGAACGAGAGCGCAACCCAGTCGACACCGATCGACAGGCCGAAGGCCAGGTCGTCGCGGTCCTTCGGCGTCAGCGGCGAGATCGGCAGCAGCACGCTGGGCACGTTGACGCCCTTGCGGTCCGAGATCGGCCCGCCGACCAGCACCGTGGTCTCGGCAAAGTCGGCGCCGTGGCTGTCCACGCGCAGCCGCAGCTTGCCGTCGTCGAGCAGCAGCTCGGTGCCTTCCTGCAGCGCGGCGAAGATTTCCGGATGCGGCAGCGGCGCGCGGCGTGCGCTGCCGCTGGTCTTGCTGTCCATGTCGAGCCGGAAGCGCGCGCCCGCCTCGAGCTGCGCGCGGCTGCCTTCGAAGGTGCCCAGCCGCAGCTTCGGCCCCTGCAGGTCCAGCAGGATGCCGATGGGCCGGCCGAATTCCTTCTCGAGGCGGCGAATGGTTTCGAGCCGCCGCGCATGGTCGTGCTGCGTGCCGTGGCTGAAGTTGAGCCGGAACACGTCCACGCCACGCTCGAACAGCGCGCGGATGGCCGGCTCGTCGGTGGTGGCCGGGCCGAGCGTGGCGACGATCTTTGCGCTGCGTGTGCGTCTCATGCTGTCGTCATTTCATGGAGCTTGACGCGGCCGCGCTGGTCTTCCATGGTCCGCGCGAGCAGCTTGACCAGGCTGTAGACCGTGTCGATGTGCGGCGTCGGGGTCTCGGTGAGCCGGGCCAGCTCGACCACGGCACCCACCAGCGCATCGATCTCCGGCGCGCGCCCGGCTTCCACGTCCTGCAGCATCGAGGTCTTGTGCTTGCCGACCTTCTCTGCGCCCGCGATGCGCTTTTCGAGCGTCACGCGAAACTCGATGCCGAGCTTGTGCGCGACGGCCTGCGCCTCACGCATCATCGCAGCGGCGAGATCGCGCGAGGGCGGGTACTGGCAGATGTCGACCAGCGTCGAGTGCGAGAGGCTGCTGATCGGGTTGAAGGTCAGGTTGCCCCAGAGCTTGAGCCAGATCTCGGCGCGGATGTTGTCGAGCACGGGCGCCTTGAAGCCGGCGCCGGTGAAGCAGGCGGCAACGCGGTTCACGCGTTCGCTCGCCGAGCCGTCGAGCTCGCCGACCGGGAAGCGGTCGCCTTCGATGTGCTTGACCACGCCGGGCGCGATCAGCTCCGAGGCCGGGTAGACCACGCAGCCGATCACGCGCTGCGCGGGGATCTTCGTGGCGACGAGCCCCGAGGGATCGACGCTACGCACCGGCGTACCCGCGAGCGCGCCGCCGTGCTGGTGGAAGTACCAGTACGGGATGCCGTTCTGCATCGTCACGACCACCGTGTCGGGCCCGAACAGCTTGGGCACGTCGTTCGCCACCGCCTCGACCTGGTGGGCCTTCATGGCGAGCACGACGATGTCCTGCGGACCCGCCTCGTCGTAGCGGTCGGTGGCCTTGACGTTGCGCGCCACCTGTTCTTCGCCCTCGGCCGAGACCAGCTTGATGCCGTTCCTGCCGATGGCTTCGAGGTTGGCGCCGCGCACGATGAACGTCACGTCCTCGCCGGCCAGCGCGAGCTTCGCGCCGACCAGTCCGCCGATGGCGCCCGCGCCGATGATTGCAATCTTCATGTCGATCCCCAAGAGTTGATTTCCTTGCGCGGCCGCTTCGGCATGCGCGTTGTCAGCCGAAGCGGTTGCTGAGTTTTCCGATGCCGCCGATCTCGATCTCGACGAGGCTGCCAGGCTTCATCGAGCCGACGCCGACCGATGTGCCACAGAGGATCACGTCGCCGCGGTGCAGCGTCATGTCCTGCGAGATCAGGCTCACGAGTTGCTGCACCGAGAAGCGCATGTCGCTGATCGGATAGTTCTGGCGCACCTCGCCGTTGAGCAGCGTGGTCACGGTGAGCGTTGCGGCATCGAGGCCGGTGGCCACAACCGGGCCCATCGGGCAGAAGGTGTCGAAGCCCTTGGCGCGCACCCACTGCGCGAACGAGGCGTCGCGGTTCAGGATGTCGGCCACGGTCACGTCGTTGGCGCAGGTGTAGCCGAACACATGGTCGAGCGCATCGGCTTCGGAGACGGCGGTGGCGGTCTTGCCGATCACGATGCCGAGCTCGCCCTCGAACACCACCTTGCCGTCGCACAGCGGCTTGCGGATCGGTGCGCCGGGCGCGAGGTAGGAGTTGGGCGTCTTCAGCAGGTACAGCGGCTCCGCCGGCACCGGCAGGCCCAGCTTGGCGCCGAGCGCATGGAAGTTGTTCCACAGCGCGATCACCTTGGTCGGCTCGGTGGGCGTGAGCAGCTGGAGCCCCGCCAGCGCAAACACGCGGCCCGTGGGCTCGGAACTGCCGAACATGTCGCCCCGGCGCTCGTGCACCGCATCGCCTTCGAGCGTGCCGAAACCGATGCCGCCGGCGTGTTCGAAGCGGACCCATTTCGTCTGTTCTTGCTGCATGTTGTCGTCTGCTTTCTGGATGGAGGATTCGGGTCGGCCGTCAGTCAGTCAGTCAGTCGAACGGCAGGTAGTCGGGGATCACGAGCGAGGCGAGCAGCTTTCCCATCTCCGCCGGATTGCGCGTGACGTGGATGCCGCATTCCTTCATCACCGCGAGCTTTTCCTGCGCGGTGCCGCGGCCGCCGGAAACGATGGCGCCCGCATGGCCCATGCGCTTGCCGGGCGGCGCACTGGCGCCCGCGATGAAGCCGACGACGGGCTTGCGCATGTGGTCGCGGATCCAGTACGCGCATTGCTCCTCGGCATCGCCGCCGATTTCGCCGACCATGATCACGGCGTCGGTGCGCGGGTCGTCGTTGAACATCCGCAGCACGTCGATGTGCCGCAACCCGCCGACCGGATCGCCGCCGATGCCGACCACGGTCGACTGCCCGATGCCGAAGCTCGCGAGCTGGCTCGCGGCCTCGTAGGTGAGCGTGCCCGAGCGCGAGACCACGCCGATGCGGCCGCGCTGGTGAATGTGGCCCGGCATGATGCCGATCTTGATTTCGCCCGGCGTGATGAGGCCGGGACAGTTGGGGCCGAGCAGCAGCGTCTTGCGGCCCTGCATGCGATGGCGCGTGCGGATCATGTCGCGCACCGGAATGCCTTCGGTGATGCAGATGACGAGTTCGAGCTCGGCATCGACCGCTTCGTCGATGGCCGCTGCGGCGAAAGGTGGTGGCACGTAGATCACGGAGACGGTGGCGCCGGTGCGGGCCTTGGCCTCTTTCACTGTGCCGAAGATCGGAATGCCGGCCAGCGACTCGCCTGCCTTCAGCGGGTTCACGCCCGCGACGAAGCAGTGCCGGCCGTTGCCGTATTCGAGGCACTGGGCCGTGTGGAAGCTGCCGGTCTTGCCAGTGATGCCCTGCGTGATCACGCGGGTGTGCTTGTTGATCAGGATGGACATTTCTGGGGTTCCATCGTGCGTTTGCCTGCGTTCCTGTTTCGGGGTGCGTGCGCAGGCCATCGGATAACTCCCTCCGCGAATGTCCCCCGGCCTGCGGCCTCCTCCTTTATTTCGCTGCGTGAGTCACCCGACGCCCTGCGCACGAGGACATGCTGCCGGTGCTCGCCGATCAACGACTGCCCTGAACAACGATCACGTCGATGGGGTGCCTTGCGCAGCGAAATAAAGGAGGAGCCCGAAGGGCGGGGGACATTCGCGGAGCAAGGCACCCCGTCGGCGTGATCGCACCCCGAAATGCATCGCATCAAAAGACAGGAGCTCATTTCCTAGCGCTCCCAGTTCCGAGCAGCCCCGATGGCCCGCTGCGCCGCCTCGGCCATGTCGTCGGTGTTGATGATCGACAGGCCCGATTGCGCGAGGATGGTCCGGCCCAGGTCCTCGTTGGTGCCCTTCATGCGCACGATCAGCGGCACGGTGAGCCCGGTTTCGCGCGCTGCGGCAACCACGCCGTGCGCAATGACATCGCATTTCATGATGCCGCCGAAGATGTTGACCAGCACGGCCTTGAGCTTCGGGTTGCGCAACATCAGCTTGAAGGCTTCGGTCACCTTTTCGGCTGTCGCACCACCGCCCACGTCGAGAAAATTGGCGGGCATTCCGCCGTAGAGCTTGATCGCGTCCATCGTCGCCATCGCAAGGCCGGCGCCATTGACGAGGCAGCCGATGTCGCCGTCGAGCGCGATGTACGAGAGGTCGAACTTCGAGGCTTCGACCTCCACCGGGTCTTCCTCGTCGAAGTCGCGCATCGCGGCGATCCCGGGCTGGCGGAACAGGGCGTTGGCGTCGAAGTCGAACTTCGCGTCGAGCGCCATCACGCGGCCGTCGCGGGTCAGCACCAGCGGGTTGATCTCGGCCAGCGACGCGTCGCTGGCATCGAAGGCCTGGTAGAGGTTCTGCATGAACACGCGCGCCTGCACCACCGAACGCTCGTCGATGCCGATGCGGCGCGCGATGCCGTCGGCCTCGGCAATGCGCAGGCCGGCGTCCGGATCGATGAAGAGCTTGTGGATCTTCCCGGGCGTGCGCGCGGCCACCTCCTCGATGTCCATGCCGCCTTCGCTCGAGGCCATCAATGCCACGCGCTGCGAATTGCGGTCGACCACGAAGCCGAGGTACAGCTCCTTGTCGATCTCGACGCTCTCCTCGACCAGCAGCTGCTTCACCACGCGGCCTTCGGGCCCGGTCTGGTGGGTCTTCAGCGTCATGCCGAGCATCTGGTCCGCATGCCGCCGCACTTCGGCGACGGACCATGCGGGCTTCACGCCGCCGCCCTTGCCCCGGCCGCCCGCATGAATCTGCGCCTTGACCACCCAGGCCCGGCCACCGAGCCGGGTAGCCGCATCCGCCGCCTCGTCGGGCGAGCGGCAGACGAATCCGCGGGGCGTTGCCACGCCGTAGTGGCGCAGGACGTCTTTACCCTGGTATTCGTGGATGTTCATGGCCGGGATCGACTGCTGGATTGAATTGATTTATTTCAGGCACCAAGCTCGACGCCGTGGCTTTCAGCCCAATTGAAATAGCTCGACGAAGCCATTTCCCGCTTTCTGTGGATTTCCTTCTTCTGCTCGATGGCCACCGCCAGGAATTCGGCGTCGTACGCCCGCAGGAGGTGCGGCTGATGGGTCTTCAGGTAATGGCCGATCCGCTCGCTGGCGTTCTGGCTCAGGTCCATCAGGCGGTCGTAGGTTTCGCCGTCCCAATGCCAGCGCAGTCCCAATTCGAAAAATGCTGCGTTATAGGCATTGCGCTCGATTTCGTCGCGCCAGTCTTGAACGGGCGAATGCTTTTCCATGACCTTCTCCTTGAATTGATGCCGGACTCGGCGGATTCAAATGTAGGACCGGTGATGAATAAATAAAAATTAAACTAATTTATAGAAATCATTCATCAAGAGTTATAGATTGAGGCCAGAAATACACGCGCCCAAGGGCCTTCCGCGCCACCCGCAGGCGGCGCTCTCGCAAATCAGGTTGGCGGGCCTGCGCCGCGCCTCAGATCACGCGTTCGGCCCGCAGGGTCGCCAGGTCGTCCGCGCCGTAGCCGAGCTGCCGCAGCACTTCCTCGGTGTGTTCGCCGAGCAGCGGCGAGCGCGTCACCACCGTCGGGCTGTCGGACATCTTGATGGGGTTGCCCACCGTCAGGTACTTGCCGCGCACCGGGTGGTCGACCTCGACGATGGTGCCGGTCTCGCGCAGGGACTCGTCCTCGGCGATTTCCTTCATCGAGAGGATCGGCCCGCAGGGAATGTCGTACTCGTTGAGGATCTCCATGGCCTCGAACTTGTCCTTGGTCATGGTCCACTTCTCGATGCGCGCGAAGATCGGCTTCAGGTGCAGCAGGCGCGCGGCCGGCGTGGCGTAGGCCTCGTCGGTGATCCAGCCCTCCTCGCCGATCACCTTGCACACCGCAGGCCACACGGCCGCCTGCGTGATGAAGTAGATGTATGCGTTGGGGTCGGTCTCCCAGCCCTTGCACTTGAGGATCGAGCCCGGCTGGCCGCCGCCCGAGGCATTGCCCGCGCGCGGCACGGCGTCGCCGAACTTGCCGTCGGGGTACTGCGGGTATTCGTGCATGGTGCCGGTGCGCTCCAGCCGCTGCTGGTCGCGCATCTTCACGCGGCACAGGTTGAGCACGGCGTCCTGCATCGGTGCGAGCACCTGCTGGCCGCGGCCGGAAGAGTTGCGCTGGAACAGTGCGGCAAGGATGCCGAGCGCGAGGTGCAGGCCAGTGCCGCTGTCGCCGATCTGCGCGCCGGTCACCAGCGGCGGGCCGTCTTCGAAGCCGGTGGTCGAGGCTGCGCCGCCGGCGCATTGGGCGACGTTCTCATAGACCTTGCAGTGCTCGTATTTGCCGGGCCCGAAGCCCTTGACCGAAGCGACGATCATGCGCGGGTTGATCTTCTGGATGTGGGCCCAGGTGATGCCCATGCGGTCGAGCGCGCCGGGCGCGAAGTTCTCGACCAGCACGTCGCAGGTCTTGATCAGGCTGTCGAGAACCTCCTTGCCCTTGGGGTTCTTGGTGTCCAGCGTGATCGAGCGCTTGTTGTGGTTCAGCATGGTGAAGTACAAGCTGTCCGCGCCGGGAATGTCGCGCAGCTGGCCGCGCGTGGCATCGCCTTCGCCTGCCCGCTCGACCTTGATCACGTCGGCGCCGAACCACGCCAGCAGCTGGGTGCAGGTGGGGCCCGACTGCACGTGGGTGAAGTCGAGGATCCGAACGCCTTCGAGTGCCTTGCTCATTGACTGTCTCCTTCTTTGACCATCGCGGCTTCGACTTCTACCAGACGGGCGCGCAATTTGCGCTCCTCCGCAAAGCGGACGGATTCATCCCGCACGATGGCGACGATGCCCGTGACCTCGTGATCGGCGGAGAACAGCATCGACACCGTGAAGGCGATCGACAGCGTGTGCCCGTCCTTGTGCAGCGCCGGCACGCGCAGCAGGTCGGCGCCGTACTTGGTGATGCCGGTGTCCATCGTCTTGTGGTAGCCATCCCAGTGCCGCTGGCGCTGCCGCTGGGGAATGATCAGGTCGAGCGACTGGCCGAGCGCCTCGGCCTCGGTAAACCCGAAGATGCGCTCGGCAGCACGGTTCCACAGCGTGATCGCGCCCTGCGCGTCGCACACCATGATGGCATCGCCAGCGCCTTCGACGAGCTGCTTGAAATCGATGTTCGCTTGCATGTTTACCTCTGGCGCTTCATTTCAATCCAGAACCCCGCAGTGCCACTGCCCTTCCAGAGACACCGCGGAACCGGCTCCGCCGGGCCGCAGGTGTCGCCCCCTCGAAGGGGGTGGGCGCTGCCACACGAAGTGGGCAAGCCTGGGGGTGAGCCAACTAGACGGCTTTTGATTCCTTCAGGTTGTCGATCTGCTGCTGGGTGTAGCCCAGCTCCGCCAGCACCTGGTCGGTGTGCTCGCCCAGCAAGGGCGAGGCGGTGACTTCGGGCTTGAGGTCCGAGAACTTGATCGGGCTGCCGATGGTCCAGTAGCTGCCGCGCTCCTTGTGCGGAACTTCGACGATCGAGCCGCTCTTGCGCAGCGACTCGTCATGCAGCAGTTCCTTCATCGACAGCACCGGGGCGCAGGGAATGTCGTACTTGCGGAAGATGTCCACGGCCTCGAACTTGGTCTTGTCCTTGATGAAGTCCTCGATGGTGGCGAAGATCTGCTCGATGTGCGGCTGGCGGGCCTTGGCCGTCATGTAGTCGGGGTCGGTCTTCCATTCGGGCTTGCCCAGCGCCTCGCAGATCGGCTCCCAGGCGTGGCCCTGCACCGTGAAGTAGATGTAGGCGTTGGGGTCGGTCTGCCAGCCCTTGCACTTCAGGATCCAGCCGGGCTGGCCGCCGCCGCCGGCATTGCCGCCGCGCGGCACGACCTTGTCGGCGAATGCGCCCATCTCGTGCGGGTACTGCGGGTATTCCTCGAGGTAGCCCACGCTGTCCAGGCGCTGCTGGTCGCGCATCTTGACGCGGCACAGGTTGAGCACGGCATCCTGCATCGAGCAGGCCACCTTCTGGCCCTTGCCGGTCTGCTGGCGGCCGATGATGGCCGTCAGGATGCCGATGGCCAGGTGCATGCCGGTGTTGGAGTCGCCCAGCGCGGCGGCCGAGATCGTCGGGGCGGAGTTCTCGCCCTTCCACCAGCCGGTGGTGGAAGCGGAGCCGCCGGCGCACTGCGCCACGTTCTCGTACACCTTCAGGTCCTCGTAGTGGTGGCCTTCGCTGAAGCCCTTGACCGATGCGACGATCATCTTCGGGTTCAGCTCCTGCAGGCGTTCCCAGGTGAAGCCCATGCGGTCCAGCGCGCCGGGGCCGAAGTTTTCCACCAGCACGTCGGATTCGCGGATCAGCTTTTCCAGCACGATCTTGCCCTCGGGCTTCTTCGTGTCCAGCGTGATCGAGCGCTTGTTGCTGTTGAGCATGGTGAAGTACAGCGCGTCGACGTTCGGAATGTCGCGCAGCTGGCTGCGGGTGACGTCGCCGGCGCCCGGGCGCTCGACCTTGATCACGTCCGCGCCGAACCAGGCCAGCATCTGCGTGCAGGCAGGACCGGCCTGCACGTGCGTGAAGTCGATGATCTTGATGCCGTTGAGGGGTTTGATGCTGCTCATTTGGGGTATCTCCTTGGATGGAATTGAGTTACTTCTTCTTCGCCGTGCTGGGGTTCAGGCTCGTGATGCGCCCGCTTTCCGTGCCCGCGGTTTCGTCGATGACGGCGTTGATCAGGGTCGGCCGGCCGGAGGCGACGGCCTCGGCCAGGGCCTTCTGCAGTTCGTCGGCGGTGGTGGCGTGCACGCCCACGCCGCCAAAGGCTTCCATCAGCTTGTCGTAGCGCGCGTTCTTGACGAACACGGTGGGCGCCACGTCGGCGGTGCCGCTGGGGTTCACGTCGGTGCCGCGGTAGACGCCGTTGTTGTTGAAGACGACGACGCACACCGGCAGGTTGTAGCGGCAGATGGTTTCCACCTCCATGCCGCTGAAGCCGAAGGCGCTGTCGCCCTCGATGGCGATCACCGGCTTGCCGGTGACCACCGCCGCGGCCACGGAGAAGCCCATGCCGATGCCCATGATCCCCCAGGTGCCCACGTCGAGGCGCTTGCGCGGCTCGTACATGTCGACGATGCTGCGCGCGAAGTCCAGCGTGTTGGCGCCCTCGTTGACGACGATGGCATCGGGCCGCGCCTTCACCTGATCGCGGATCACGCTGAGCGCGCTCTGGAAGTTCATCGGCGAGGGCCGCGCAGCCAGCGTCGCAGCCATCTTCGAGAGGTTCTTGTCCTTGCGCTCGGCGATGGCGCCGGTCCACTCGACCGGGGGCTTGGCCCACTTGGCATCGATGCCGGCCAGCAGCGCGGCCACGCAGGAGCCGATGTCGCCGATCACCGGCGCCTCGATGGCGACGTTGCTGTCGATCTCGGTCGGCGCGATGTCGATCTGGATGAACTTCTTGGCGCCCTTGTCCTGCGCCCAGGTCTTGCCCTTGCCGTGCGAGAGCAGCCAGTTGAGGCGCGCGCCGACCAGCAGCACCACGTCGGCTTCCTGCAGCACGTAGGAGCGCGCTGCCGCGGCCGACTGCACGTGGGTGTCGGGCAGCAGGCCCTTGGCCATCGACATCGGCAGATAGGGAATACCCGTCTTCTCGACCAGCGCACGGATGTCGGCATCGGCCTGCGCGTAGGCGGCGCCCTTGCCGAGCAGGATCAGCGGCCGCTTGGCGCCCTTGAGCAGGTCGAGCGCGCGCTTCACGGCGTCGGGCGCGGGGATCTGGCGCGGTGCGGGGTCGACCACCTTGATCAGCGACTTCTTGCCGGCTGCGGCGTCCATGGTCTGCGCGAACAGCTTGGCCGGCAGGTCGAGGTACACGCCGCCAGGGCGGCCCGACAGCGCCGCGCGGATGGCGCGCGCAATGCCCACGCCGATGTCCTCGGCATGCAGCACGCGGAATGCCGCCTTGCACAGCGGCTTGGCGATGGCGAGCTGGTCCATTTCCTCGTAGTCGCCCTGCTGCAGGTCGACGATCTCGCGCTCGCTGGAGCCGCTGATGAGGATCATCGGGAAGCAGTTGGTGGTGGCGTTGGCCAGCGCGGTCAGGCCGTTGAGGAAACCGGGGGCCGACACGGTCAGGCAGATGCCGGGCTTCTGCGTGAGGAAGCCGGCGGCGGCGGCGGCATTGCCGGCGTGCTGCTCGTGGCGGAAGGAGATGACGCGCAGGCCTTCGGCCTGTGCCATGCGCGTGAGGTCGGTGATCGGGATGCCGGGCAGGCCGAAGATGGTGTCGATGTCGTTGAGCTTGAGCGCATCGATGACCAGGTGGAAGCCGTCGATGGTCTCGGCCGCCGGCGCGCTGTCTTCGGTCGCGCCACCCTTGAAGGCGCGGACCACCGCTTCGCCGTCAGCATCGCGGCTTTTCGTGGGCTTGAGGGCATCTTCCAGCGTGGTGGCTGCCTCTTTCTCTGTTCTGACTGAAGACATGTCTCTCCTTCTGCATGGGTGAATGGCCAAGGCCCGAGCCGCGACTATGATTCGGGCCCAAGCTTTCGGCCGTTGACCTCGGTCAACTTTCCCGAAAACGGCGACGGCCCCGATGACCGGCGCCGGCAGCGAAATCGAGCAAGACGGTGACCATGACGTTGTTGGAAAACCATCCGGAGAAGAACATCATTCGCGCCCAGCTCCGGCAGAACATCCTGCTCAAGGACCTGAGCGAAGCCGACCGCGCCGAACTGGAAGCCCACTTGGTCATCGTGGACGGCAACAAGGGCGAGTTCCTGCTGCACCAGGGGGTGCGCGAGATGGAGCAGTACTTCATCCTCGACGGCATCCTCAAGCGGGTGGTGAGCAACCCGGAGGGCAAGGAAATGATCCTGCGCTTCGCCGACGAGAACGACATGGAGACGAGCTACGCCGCGCTGCGGCTGGGCACGCCCACGCCCTACGGCATCGTGTGCGTGACGAAGGCGCGGGTCGCGAGCCTGCCGCTGAAGGAATGGATCGCGTTCCTGAACCGGCATGCGGAAACGAAGGAACTGTTCGAGTTCCTCGTGATGCGCGGCATGAGCGAGATCATGGCGCACACGATCACGCTGCATCTTCTGGACGCCGCCGGGCGTGTGCACCGGTTCATGCGCAAGCACCCTGAACTGGAAGACCGGATTCCGAGCAAGGAGCTGGCTTCTTATCTGAATCTCTCGGCGGAAACCCTTAGTCGGCTTCGCAAGCGCGGGAAGATTTAGCTCTCTCGGTTGTCCGGGTGCGTGCGAATGACACCGGGCACTCCCCTGCGCGAATGCCCCCCGGCCTGCGGCCTCCTCCTTTATTTCGCTGCGCAAGGTACCCCATCGGTGTGAGCGCGCCCCGAACAACCCGGGTCAGCGCGATCACAGGCAAGTTGCTGGTCAGTCCACCGGCCGCTCGACCGCAAACTCGTCGGGCTTCTTCGGCTTCCTGATCACGGCCAGCGCCTTCGAGATCAGCGGCCAGAACAGCAGCACCAGCGCCAGCGTCGTGATGCCGCCGACCAGCGGGTTCGAGAACATCACCATCACGTCGCCCTGCGAGACCAGCATGGCCTGGCGGAACGAGTCCTCGGCCTTGTCGCCGAGCACCAGTGCAAGCACCAGCGGCGCCAGTGGAAAGTCGAGCTTCTTGAAGAGGTAGCCCACCACGCCGAAGCCGAGCATGAACCAGATGTCGAGCATCGCGTTGTGCACGGTGTAGGCGCCGATGGCGCAGATCACGATGATCACCGGCGCGATGATCGAGAACGGAATGCGCAGGATCGACGCGAACAGCGGCACGGTGCTCAGCACCACGATCAGGCCGACGATGTTGCCGAGGTACATGCTGGCGATCAGGCCCCAGACGAAGTCCTTCTGCTCCACGAACAGCAGCGGCCCCGGCTGCAGGCCCCAGATCAGCAGGCCGCCCAGCAGCACCGCTGCGGTCGGCGAACCGGGAATGCCGAGTGCCAGCATCGGCAGCAGCGCGCTGGTGCCGGCCGCGTGTGCAGCGGTCTCGGGCGCGACCACGCCTTCCATCTCGCCGGTGCCGAACCTGGCGCCCTTCTTCGACATCTTCTTCGCGAGGCCGTAGCTCATGAACGAGGCCGGCGTCGCGCCGCCGGGCGTGATGCCCATCCAGATGCCGATGAGCGAGCTGCGGATGGAGGTCACCCAGTATTTGGGCAACTGCTTCCACGTCTGCCACACGACCTTCGGATCGATCTTGGCGCTCTTGCCCGAGAACTTCAGGCCCTCTTCCATCGACAGCAGGATCTCGCCGATGCCGAACAGGCCGATCACCGCGATCAAAAAGTCGAAGCCGCGCATCAGCTCGGGCTGGCCGAAGGTCAGGCGCAGCTGGCCGGTGACGGTGTCCATGCCCACGCTGGCGAGCGCGAAGCCCAGCGCCATCGACGCGAGGATCTTGAAGGGCGAGCCCTTGCCCATGCCGACGAAGCTGCAGAAGGTCAGCAGGTACACCGCGAAGAACTCGGGCGAGCCGAACTTGAGAGCGAACTTCGCGACCAGCGGCGCAAGGAAGGTGATCATCACCACCGCGAGAAAGGCGCCCACGAACGACGAGGTGAAGGCCGTCGTCAGCGCGGCGCCGGCCTGCCCGTTCTGCGCCATCGGATAGCCGTCGAAGGTGGTGGCCACCGACCACGGCTCGCCCGGTATGTTGAACAGGATCGAGGTGATGGCACCGCCGAACAGCGCACCCCAGTAGATGCACGACAGCATGATGATCGCCGAGGTCGGCGACATCGTGAAGGTGAGCGGCAGCAGGATCGCCACGCCGTTGGCGCCGCCGAGCCCGGGCAGCACGCCGATCAACACGCCGAGGATGATGCCGACGAACATCAGGCCGATGTTCATCGGCGTGAGGATCACCGAGAAGCCCTGTATCAGGGCGCCGATTTCTTCCATTTCGCTTGTGCTCCTTGAACGGGTTCAGTAGCCGAGGAACCGAAGCGGATCGAGCGCGCCCTTGAAGAGCGGCACCTTGAACCAGACCTCGAACATGCAGAAGAACAGCGTGTTGACGGCCAGCGCGGCAAGCACGCTCTTGGTCCATGCGTACTTGCCGAGCACCACCATGAACAGCGCGATATACATCGCCGACGCCACGTAGATGCCGAGAACGGAGATCGCCAGCACGTAGACCGTGGCCGGCACCAGCACCGACAGCACGCGCTTGAGCTGCACCGGGTCGACGAAGACCACGGTGCTGCGGTTCCTGCCGAGCAGCGACTGGTAGAGGATGCCGGCGCCGGAGATCGTGATGATCACGCCGATGAAGAACGGAAAGTAGCCTGCGCCGGGACCGTCGCTGGTCCAGCCCGCGCCGAGCTTGCGCGCCTCGAAGACCACCACCAGGCCGATCGCCAGCAGCAGCAATGCGACTGCCGCTTCGACCAGGTGCGTGGAGATGCCCGGACGCGCCGCGCCCTCGGATGTTTCGTCGTGCTCCATGGAGCCCCCATCGTGATTGTGTGAGAGAAGAAAGCGACGGATGCGGCACGCCCGCGGTCCGCCGGTCAGCCGGCCTCGGGCGGCAGCGCTCGCAGCCGGTGCGGCCTACTTGGCGCTCGCGAGGAAGCCCGCCTCGGACATCAGCGTGCGGTGCGTGGCCTCGGCCTCGGTGAGCCACTTTGCGAAGGCGTCGCCGGTCATGAAGGTCGGGTTGAAGGCGCCCTTCTCCATGTATTCCTTCCAGTCGGGCGTGGCGGCCACCTTGGTCAGCAGGTCCTTGTAGAAGGCGAGCTGGTCGGGCGTGACGCCGGGCGGCATGAAGATGCCGCGCAGCATCGTGTATCGGGTCGGCACGCCCGCCTCCTTGCAGGTGGGGATGTCGTTCCACGACTGCGTGTCGGTGACCTTGGCCTTGAAGGGCATGCGCTCGTCGTCGAACACGCACAGCGCGCGCAGCTTGCCCGCGCGCCATTGCGCCACCGCCTCGATCGGGTTGTTCACCGTCGAGTTCACATGGCCGCCCACCAGCTGCACCGCCACCTCGCCGCCGCCCTTGAACGGCACGTAGATGAACTTGGTGCCGGTGGCCTTCTCGAGAGCGACCGTGATGATCTGATCTTCCTGCTTCGAGCCGGTACCGGCCATCTTGAACTTGCTCGGCCCCGCGGCCTTCACCGCCGTGACGTACTCGCCGGCGTTCTTGTAGGGCTCGGCCGCGTTGGTCCAGAGCACGAACTGGTCGAGCGCCAGCATCGCGACCGGCGTCATGTCCTTCCAGTTGAAGGGCACGCCGGTGGCCATCGGCGTGGTGAACAGGTTCGACAGCGAGATGACGATCTTGTGCGGATCGCCCTTGGCTTCCTTCACCGCCAGGAAGCCCTCGGCGCCCGCGCCGCCCGACTTGTTGACGACGATCAGCGGCTCCTTCATCAGCTTGTACTTGATGACGATGCCCTGCAGCAGCCGCCCCATCTGATCGGCGCCGCCGCCGGTGCCGGCGGGAATCACGAACTCCACCGGCTTGGTGGGTTCCCATGCGAGGGCAGGCGCGGCGGTTGCCAGCGCCAGGACCGCCGCGGCAACGGCTGTCGCGCGACCCAGAACGTGCGAAGCGAACTTCTTCATCAGGCTATCTCCTGTGTAGTGTTTCGCTCTTTTTTGTTCTTGGATCTGAGCAGAGATGCAACGGGCACGATGGTGCGCGCCACCGATTCACGCCGGCTTGATCGCGGTCAACTTTTCTGAGATTTCGTATCGGGGTAAGCCCGCGCTGGCGGGGCCAGCGCATCCCGTCATCGGGAACCCTATAAAATCGCGGCGCGCAGCGGGCTTCCAGCTTCCTGCGCCTCCATCCGTCTTCGTAGTTCAATGGATAGAACGGGGTCCTCCTAAGACTCAGATACAGGTTCGATTCCTGTCGAAGGCACCATGGGGTCGAATCACAGCGTCTCACGAAGCCTCAATACCCGCACGTTTCCCCAGCGTAGCGGGTTTTTCTTTGCCTCGGGCCGTGTCACGGCGTAGCATCACATTGCAGAGAAATACCGTCATTTTTGTCGGTATCTTCGGAGCACCGGCGGCGGAATACCGTCAAAGGAGCAGCGATGGCATTGACAGACACGTTCGTTCGCCAGGTAAAGGCCACCGGCAAAGCCCTCGGGGACAAATATGCCGATGGCGGCGGCATGTACTTGCTGGTCAAGGCGCCGGGCAAGTACTGGCGCCTCGACTACCGCTTCCATGGCAAACGCAAGACCTTGGCGTTGGGCGTCTACCCCGCCGTGACGCTCGCCAAGGCTCGCCAACGGCGCGACAAAGCCCGCGAACAACTGGCAGACGGGATTGATCCTGGCATCGCCCAGCGCGAGGAAAAGCGGGCGAAAGTCGACGCCGCCGCAAACACCTTTGAGGCCGTTTCGCGGGAATGGCTGGCCAAGACTTCCGGCAAGCGCGCCGCGATCACGCAGGCCAAGGTCACGAGCTGGCTTGAGAAAGACGTGCTTCCGTTCATCGGGAAGCTGCCCATTGCCAGCATCAAAGCCAAGGACGTGCTCGACAAGGTCGCCCGCCGCATGGAAGCGCGAGGTATTCACGAGAGCGCCCATCGGATCGTTCAGATTTGCTCGCAGGTGTTCCGCTACGCCGTCGCCGTGGGGGTGATTGAGCGCGACGTGACCACCGACCTGAGGGGGGCGCTGGTGGCGGTCAAGAAGGCCAACTATGCCGCCATTACGGAGCCCAAGCAGGCGGGCCAGCTCATGCGCTCTATTTACGCCTATGCGGGCCATCCCTGCGCCGTGGCGGGGCTGAAGCTTTCGCCGCTGGTGTTCGTCCGCCCGGGCGAATTGCGCGCCGCGGAGTGGGCCGAGATGGACCTCGACGCCGCCGAGTGGCGCATCCCTGCCACCAAGATGAAGATGAAGGTTGAGCACCTGGTGCCGTTGTCACGGCAGGCTGTGGACATTCTGCGGACTCTGCAGCCGTTCACCGGCCACGGCCGGTACGTGTTCCCCAGCATCCGCACCGGTGAGCGCTGCATGAGCGAGAACACCATCAACGCGGCGTTGCGCGGCATGGGCTACGCCAAGGATGTGATGACCGCCCATGGGTTCCGCGCCATGGCCCGCACCATCATGGACGAAGTGCTGGAGGAGCGCACCGACCTGATTGAGCATCAGCTTGCCCACATGGTGAAGGACCCGAATGGCCGAGCCTACAACCGCACAGCGCATCTGCCAGCACGACGGGCCATGATGCAACGGTGGGCCGACTATCTCGACAAGCTGCGAATCGGTGCTGAAGTGATCCCGCTGCGCAAATCGAAGAAGTAATTTTGCCAAGCCAGTGCGCTGGCGAGGTCAGCGGCCCAAGCTTCGAAGCTCTGGGTTTGCCGAGTGAGTGGCCCGCAGCAAGCAAAGCGGTCGCGTAGATAGCATTGATACCTTCCGGTACCTCATCATGGCCTGGGGCCATCGACGCGATCAGCGGGATGCGGACGGATAGTGGAGGCATTGAGCGTCGGCTCATGGTGAAGGACCCGAATGGCCGGGCCTACAACCGCACGGCGCATTTTCCGGCGCGACCGTTCTGCCAACCCGCACCCTGAAGAACGCAATGAGCAAACTTTTGAAACTTAAAGAATGGCTCACGCTGCAGGAAGCGGCGCGCCACCTGTCGATTATGTTCGGCGAGCAGGTAACTGAAGCCGATGTTCTCAGGTTGGGGTTGGACGGACATTTGCGCCTCTCGGTCAATTTCGTGAACCGTGCCACCGCCCGGCGTGGGCGGGTTTCCAGGTACACCGACGAAGCCCTGAGGGCGGCCATCGCAAGTGGCAACTTGCCGGCGGATTTGCAGTGGGTCGTTTGGCCACCTGATCTTGTAGCAAGCTTCAATATTCTCCCGGAATCGGCACAGGGTAAGTCGGTCACGAGCCTCGTGAGCTTGAAGCTCGATGATGAGCGCTACCTCACCCTTGGCGATCAAGTCAAGGAACTTGAAGGCATCTGGGACTTGCCCATGTTGGGAGGCGAGCGGCTCGATGTCGAACACTGGTTCCAGCGACTGACGGACGGCCCAGCCGTAACGCTGGAGACCTTCGACGGTGCTTTCGTTCAACGAGAAGACGGCGAAATTTGGCAACTTCAGGAGAGCTTCGACAGCAACCCATTCAAGCGCGGTTCAAGAGCAGCGCTTGAACGGCTGCAAACGCATATTGCCGAGAACAATATAGCGCCAGGAGAGGCAGCGGGGTTGCTTGCGACCTACCAGGAAGATCGGAAAAAGTATCTTGCCGACCGGAAACTTCATCCCAACAACGACTACTACCCGGCCGGGTCTCTGCCGCGTGACGCAGTCGTCGTTGTTCGTACAGGTGCCTTGCTCGACCTGCAGCAACAGTCCGAAGATCGCCGCGACGAAAAGCCACTTGCAGAACGCGAGCGAAATACTTTGTACCGCATCATCGGCGTGTTGAGCAAAGAGGCAGGCCTCGACCTCACGAAGCCCTCAAAGGCCGGACTCACGATGGAAAGCTGGGCGGCCTCAATGGGCGTCGACTTGGCAAAAAGAACGGCCGAAGAACACCTCAAGAGAGTTGCAGCTTCCATGGAGGGCAGTAAGAGCTGAACAGGCAACTGCCTATTTGGTTTGGCAGTTGCCCCTTCTTCGGACCCAAAGAAAACACATTCGA
This sequence comes from Variovorax sp. Varisp85, assembly GCF_047304045.1. Classification (NCBI taxonomy): domain Bacteria; kingdom Pseudomonadati; phylum Pseudomonadota; class Betaproteobacteria; order Burkholderiales; family Comamonadaceae; genus Variovorax; species Variovorax sp. Varisp85. The sequence goes on along the minus strand of NZ_JBGLYN010000049.1, from coordinate 2,979 downwards.
CCCTTATCGCGCCATGGCGCATTTTTAAGGGGCGTTCAATGTCACAGAGGATTATCCGGGTCGCAGAGCTTGCGACCAGCAAAGGCAAGCCCGGGTTGTTGCCCGTCAGTCCCGCAACCGTCTGGCGGTGGGTTCGTGCGGGGCAATTCCCCAAGCCGTTCAAGCTCAGCGAATCCGTCACCGTGTGGGATGCCGCGGCTGTCGAGGAATTTATTGCGAAGCGGGCGAAAGGAGCTGCGCAATGAGCGCCGTCGATCAATTCTTGAGCGCGATTGAATCGGCGGGCCTGGTTCCACCGGCCATCATCCGCGGCGACGGCAAGCTGTACCGCTTCAGTCCCTCCGGCAGGTGCGGCGACAACGCTGGATGGTATGTGCTGCACCTCGACAGTGTGCCCGCCGGATCTTTCGGCAACTGGCGCACTGGGGAATCCCAAAACTGGTGCGCCAAGGAAGAGCATGACCTGACGGACATCGAACGGCAGGAACAGCGCGAGCGCATCAGGGCGGCACGTCGCATGCACGATGCCGTGTCTACCCGCAAGCAAGGCGAAGCCGCATCGAAGGCCCTGGCGTTGTGGGCCCAGTGCGAATCGGTCCGGTCGCACGACTATCTCACGCGCAAGGGCATCGAGGCCCACGGCGTGAGAACCGATGGCCATCATCTGTTCGTGCCGATTCGCGACACCACGGGCGAGCTGCACAGCCTGCAAACCATCTCGCCCGATGGCGCCAAGTGGTTCATGCCCGGCGGTCGGGTGCGAGGCTGCTATCACATGATCGGACACCCCAAGGGGCGGCTGATCACGTGCGAAGGCTATGCCACCGGTGCGACGATTCACGAGGCCACGGGCGATGCTGCTGCAGTCACCTTCAGCGCCGGGAACTTGCTTTCGGTGGCGGTGGCACTGCGCGCCGAGTACCCCTCCATCGAAATCATCATCGCAGCCGACGATGACTGGAAAACCCCGGGAAATCCGGGTCTGAGCGCGGCGAGATTGGCGGCGCAGGCCGTAGGCGGCAGAGTGGCGAAGCCGAACTTCAGGGGCCTGCCCCGGGCTGACAAGGACACCGACTTCAACGACTTGGAGCGGCTCGTCGAGGCAGTACGGGTCGGGAGAGCGGTATGAGCCCCGGTCTTGAAGCGGTGCGAGCCAGTGTTGAGGCCGCAGCCCCTGAGCCGATCAACGGGGTAATACTGATCAACGGCGCCGACCTGAAACCTGAACCGATTCGATGGTTGTGGCCTGGGTGGCTGGCGCTGGGCAAGCTGCACATCCTCGCTGGCGCTCCTGGTGAGGGCAAGACCACGATCGCCATGGAGATGGCTGCAACAGTCACGGCCGGCGGACATTGGCCGGATGGCACGCAGTGCGAGCCGGGCAACGTGTTGATCTGGAGCGGCGAGGACGATCCCGCCGACACCCTCTTACCGCGCTTGCTGGCCGCCGGTGCCGACCGCACACGTTGCAGCTTCGTCAGCGGCACGCTGATCAAAGGCGAGGTGCAATCATTTGATCCAGCCCGCGACATGGGGGCGCTGGAAGAACAGGCCCGAGTCATCGGTGGCGTGAAGCTGCTGATTGTCGACCCTGTCGTTTCTGCTGTTCGAGGAGACAGCCACAAGAACACCGAAGTGCGGCGCGCTCTGCAACCCGTGGTCGATCTTGCGAGTCGAATTGACGCAGCGGCGGTCGGGATCACCCACTTCAGTAAGGCTGGCGCCGGGGCCGATCCCGCGAGTCGGGTGGTCGGGTCGATTGCCTTCGCGGCGGTGGCCCGCGTCGTCTTGGTGGCCGCAAAGGTCAGAAACGAGAACGGCGAAGACCGACGCGTCCTTGCCCGTGGGAAGTCCAACATCGGCCCGGACGAGGGGGGCTTCGAGTACAGCATCGAGCAGGTGGAGCCCTCGCCCGGCATCGTCGCCAGTCGCATTGCCTGGGGCCAATCGGTCGCAGGCACGGCGCGGCAGTTGTTGGCAGAGGCGGACGAACAGCGGCGCGGGGCCACCGCGAAGGGCGAAGCCGAAAGCTTCCTGCGCGACCGCTTGATCGCGCCGATGCCGGTCAATGCCTTGATGCGCGAAGCCGCGGAAGCGGGCCATGCCTGGCACACGATTCGACGTGCCGCTGACAGCCTTAGAGTCGTTCGCAGGAAGGGCGGTCTCAAGGAAGGCTGGTACTGGGAGCTTCCCGAAGATGCCCAGAAACCTCCGAAGGTGCCCACGCAAAACGATGGGCACCTTCGGCAGAAATTGGGCACCTTCGGCGAATCGGGAGATGAAGCCGGCTGCAGCCCTGCGGCCCACCGCGCTGTGCCGAACGGCGGATGCTCCGAGGAGGTGCTTTGATGAAACCAGTCGACCTCTACCGCGCTGTTCACGATGCCGGCATGTACCTCCGGGGCGACGGCGACAAGCTGGTAGTCGGCCATTGCGAGGGGTTGACCGCCGAGCTTCGGCAGCTTCTGCGCGAACACAAACCTGCGATGCTTATGTTCCTGGCCGAGGCCCACGATGCTCTCGCTGAACTCTTGGAGATCGCGATGGGCGTATGTGATCACTATGGCGACGGCCTTGCCGCCCGCGCCGACATGAAGCGGGGCTGTCTCTCAACACCGCTGCACCTTCGGAATGATCTGCTCGACCATTTCCGGGGGTGCTACCCGGCATTGGGCGAATCGGTCAGTCGCGAGTGGCAAGAAGACGACGCATCGATCGCGGGTAGGAGTGCCCCGACGAAGACCAGCTCACCGCAAGATGTTGCGCGATCGAGCACATCGTCCAGAAGGAGTAAGCCATGAAGGTTGCCACCTATCGTTCTCGCACTGGCGGCGCCGCCATCCCCGACCTGGCGGTACACATGGAGCGTTTGCTGTTCGCAGAATTCACTCGCAATCAAGGTTGTCCGCGCCGAAGTAGAACTGAGCCACCGCGCCGCTTGAATCGTGAGCCAGGGGTGGAAGCCGACGCAGCAATGGT